>JAILKX010000077.1 GCA_024693415.1 Bacilli bacterium | reverse complement strand
ACGGTGAGGTCGATCGCTTCGTCGACGGTGACGACGTTTGCGTCGCTGATGGAGAGCGGGTTAGCGATGTTGAAGGTAACCCTGAAGGAGCTCTTGACCCAGTAGTCGGAGACGACGTTGACGGTCACGTTGTAGGTGCCGGCGACGGTCGGGGTTCCGGAGAAGGTGCAGGTCTGAGCGTTGAAGGAGATGCCAGCGGGGAGGTTGCCCGAGATGGAGTAGCTGTTCAGGTCGGTTCCGAGCACTTCGGCAGAAGGCGCGAAGCTCTGGCTGCCAATCGAGAAGCCCTGTTTGCCGGCGATGGTCTGGTTGGTGAAGACGCTGGTGTCGAGGAGGTTGAGGTTGTTGTTGGTGTTCGCGCCGTTCCAGAGGACGTGGAGGGCGGCAACGCGGATCGCGTAGTACTGAGTCGGGGACTCGGGCTGGACGCCATCGGTTGCGTTGCCGAAGCGGACGCCGCCGTTGCCATCGCGGAGAGCAGCATCCCAGACGCCGCCGATTCCGCCCCAGTTGTTGCGGCCGAGCGGCATTTCAGCGCCAGCGCGGATCGCCATGTTGCCCTTGGCTAGCGGGCCCATGTAGTAGTCGGTGACGATGTGGCCGTGGAAGCCCCATTCGCCGCGGAGGATGCCGTTGATCGACATGTAGTTGCCGGAAGCGGGGATCGCGCCGATGCGGTTGAAGGAGGTCATGACTGCCTTGG
Source organism: Bacilli bacterium (assembly GCA_024693415.1). The sequence continues at coordinate 5,867 of JAILKX010000077.1, read as the reverse complement.
CGCCGCCTTCTTTGACGGAGATCTCGAAGGTCTTCATGTGGTTCTCGCGGATCGCCTGTTCGGTCGCGAAGGTGCCGGTACCCATACGGTCGGTTTCCTGATCGTTGACGGCGAAGTGCTTGATGAAGGCGTAGCCGCCCTTATCCTGGAAGCCCTTGACATCCTGCGAGGCGATCTTGCCGGCGAGGAAGCCATCCTGAGAGTAGTATTCGAAGTTACGGCCGGAGAACGGCGAGCGGTGCGTATTCATGGAAGGCGCATACCAGCCGGACTGACCGGAGAAGAGCGAGTAGTTGCCGGTGGCGCGGCCACGTTCGTAGGCAAGCTCGACGTTCCAGGTCGCCGCGATGTTGGTCGCGGAGGCGAAGGTGTAGCAGCCCTTGAGGGAGGCCGGGCCGTCCTGGTCAGTGGCCTGGGCTTTGCCAACGGAGGCAAGACCCGGGGTCATGTACTGGCCGGAGTTGAGGAGGCTCGTCATTTCAGCGAGGGTGAGCTGGTTCATGAAGAGGTCCCAAGCTTCAGCGGCGGTCTTGCCGGCGTAGGGGTGGCCAGTCGGCATGATGGTCTCAGTGTCGAAGTAGTCGTAGCCGGCCATCTTGGCAAGCATGACCTCGACTTTGCCGCCGGTGCGGCCATCGGTCGAAGCGGCCTGGGTCCAGGTGGACGGGATGTCGGCGTTGGTCTTGTACCAAGGATCGGTTTCCTTATCGTCGGAGCCGTTGATGGCGCCGAGGTAGCGGGATTCGTTGGTATTGGCGCCCGGGGTGTTGGCTCCGTTATAGGGAAGCAACGCGATCAGGCGGTCGCCATAGAGCTTATCCGAGTTCTTCGGGGCGGTCGGGAAGGTCGCCTTGAGGTCGGTGCGGCTCATGGTCTTCATCGTGGCCTTGGATTCCTCGTCCTTGAGGATGAGCAAGCTGTCGAAGTCATCGCCATTGGAGAAGAGCGCGTTGTTGGTGGCATCGTCATCGTTATCGAGGACGGTGGTCTTCGCGGTGAGTTCGACCGGGAGGGCCTCGATGAGCTCATGGGAGTTCTTCATGAGGCGGAGCTCGTAGTTGCCCGCTTCAAGTTCATAGCCCTTGTAGTCGTTGGCGTTGGCGTCGTTGTAGTCGAAGGAGGCGAGGTCGCCGACGCGGATTTCAACGGTGACGGTCTGGGAGGCGCCCGGCTTCAGGATCTTGGTCTTGGCGAATCCGACCAAGGAGATTTCGGCCTTTTCGATCCCGCCCTTGGTGTAGGGGGCGTGGTTGTAGATCTGGACGACTTCCTTGCCGGCGACGCCGCCGGTGTTCTTGACGGTGACCTTGAGTTCGAAGGTGTCTTCCGCGGAGGTCGCGCCGTTGATGGCGGCGGCGATTTCGGAGGCGGTGGAGGCGATCTTCTGGCTGAAGGTGGTGTAGCTTAAGCCATAGCCGAACGGATAGCAGACGGCCTTGTCATAGTCGAAGCCTTCGGTCTTGTCGGCATAGGCGGTCTCGAAGTACTTGTAGCCAAGGTAGATGCCCTCTTCGTACTCGACGGTGTGGGTCTGGCCGTTGGCCTGAGCGTATTCGGGTTCATCGTCGGAGCCGTTGTTCACGTACACGCTATTGGAATAATAAGGAGAAGTGCTATCGACATTCGGGGTGACGCCATCACGGCCGTAGACGATATTGCCGTCATCATCTTTCTGGATGCCGGCGTGCTGGTTATTGGTGCCGAAGTTCTGCCAAACCGGGTCAAGGGTATGATCGCGGGTCCAGACGTCGACGGTGCGGCCGGAGGGGCTGGCTTTGCCGACTAAGACGTTTGCGACGCCCTGGAGTCCATCGGGACCGGGCTGGCCGACCCAAAGGATGGAGTCGACGGCGGCGCTGTCCTGAAGCGGGCCCATCTCGATGATGTTGCAGGAGTTGACGAGGACGACGAGTTTGTCGATGGCGCCAGCGGCCTTGAGTCCTTCAAGGTAGGCGAGCATCTTGACTTCGTTGTCGTTCAGCTCGAGGTAGTGCTTGGTCGGGTCCTTGACGTAGGTGCTCGGAAGGGCCTGAGTCGGAAGGTCGGCGCCTTCGCCGCCGGTGCGGGTGAGGGTCCAGAAGAAGGTCTTGTAGTTGCGATAGCTGCCTTCGATCTTTTTGAGGATCGCGGGATCTTCCTGCGCATCGAGGGTGGTCGATCCGCCGAACATGCCGATCGGGAGGGAAACCTTGTTGTTCACCGTGCCATAGAAGCTTTCGGCCATCTTGTTGACGTCGATGCCGTTGTTGCGGAGCGCGGTCTGAAGGTTGACGTTGATTCCTCCGCCGGATCCGGAACCGGTACCTGCGGCGGTGAAGTGGTAGGAACCATTACCGATGAGCGTGACGCCTTCGGAACGGGCGATCGGAAGCGCATCGTTCTCGTTCTTGAGAAGGATGACGCTTTCTTCCATGATCTGGTTGTTGATCTTTTCCGAATACTCGTCCTGATCAGCCTCAGACTGGAAGTCGGGGTACCACTTGGCTAAGCTCGCGGCGGCGTCTTCAGCGTAGACGGCTGAAGCAGGCGCCGCGGCGGCAATGCCTAAAGCGATGCCTCCCGCTGCGAGTGCTAGTACACCCAGCAATGTTTTTCTTTTCATTTATTTTTTCCTCCTTGGCCCCGGGTTTTCTTCTACGAATAACCCGAAGCCTTTTTTATGAAAAGCGGCACTCTAAATGCCTTCGAATGGAACTATTAAAGACTAAAAAAGCGGCACCTTTTTGGGATGTCGCGTGGGGCTGTTATTTTTTCGCGTGGTTTGATTTAGGCGATCGGGAGGGTTCCGAGGAGGATGAATTTATCCGGGGTCACCTGCACGTCGAAATATCCGCCGTATTTGTTGAGGGTCGTCTTGATGGACTGCATCCCGAAGCCGTGGTAATGCTTGTTGCTCTTGCGGGTGATCGGCATGCCGGAGACGAAGACGGGTTTTTCCTTATAGGAATTCTCGAGCTTGATCTGGACCATTCCGCGGACGCGGGAGATGCCCATGACGATGTTGCGCTTCTCGGGTTCTTCGATGAGGGAGGTCGCCTCGATCGCGTTGTCGAGGGCGTTGGTGAGCAGGGTATAGATGTCGACGTTGGACATCATGTTGAGGAGGCTGCCGTCGGCCATGCAGGAGAAATTGATGCCGTGGTTGAAGCAATAGAGTTTCTTCTCGGAGACGACGATGTCGACGGTCTCGTTGCCGGTTTGGACGATCGAGTCATATTTCTGGAGTGATTCCTCGATGGTGTGCGCTTCATCGAGGAGCTCGCCCTCGGCGGCTTCTTTGATGTAGGCGATCATCTTCTTGAGGTCGTGGGACTTCTGGTTGATGAGGGCGATGGTTTCCTGCGTGACGCGGTATTCCTTTTCCTTTTCGATGAGGAGGCGCTGGAGGATCTCTTTCTCGGTGACGCGGACGTTGTTCCTGATGATGAGCAGGAGGGCGACGATAATGAGGGCCGAGATCAGGAATTGGTTCATGTGGATCTGGGCGGAGGACCTCACGCCGAAGGAGAGGTAGGAGGAATAGACCATCAATATCCCGAGGGAGAAGGTAATCATAGAGATGATGGGCAGGGCATCCATGCGGCCCGAGGTGACGAACCACTTCTGGCGGAGGACGCCGAAATAGAGGACGTTCCAGAACGCGCCGAGGATGGAGATGTAGATGAGAATAGCCCAGTCGTTGCCGTAAAGGCTGAACCTCAGGAGGAAAAAGAAATAGAGGGCGTTGACGGCGTTTTGGAAGGAATATGCGCCCGTGGCGACGTAGAGGAGGCGCTTATAGTCGATCCGGTAGCAAAACGCGACCACGCCGAGGCCGATCAGGAATTCGATGATGAAGATGAAGGAGAACCACCCGACGCGGAGGACGGAGAAGAGATCGATGCCGCAGAGGTGGAAGATGAGGTTGCCGAAAAGCAGCGGCAGGAAGATGAGGGTCCGCAGGTAGAAGTGGTCGCGGCGCTCCATCTTCGTGGAGAAGAGGAAGAGCCCGATGATCATTCGGAGCTCAAAACACTCGAGGAACCAAAAGAAAGGCGTTTGTGAAATCATTCCTTATTGTTGCCGAACGAGGCGAAATATGCCTCCAGCACCCCTTTTTTCTTGTTGCGCGATAAGGGGAGGGTGGTCGCTCCCACTACCACGCGGTCTTTTAGGATCTGATTGACGTGGCTGACGTTGATGAGATAAGACGGCGAGCACTTGACGAAGTCATCGCTGTCGATTTCCTTGGCCACGGCGGAAAGCTGCTTCCAGGCTTCAAAGCAGGTGAGGTTGTTCTCGTCGTCGCCTTCCTTGAACGTGCCGTAGAAGTAGCAGATGTGGTTGATGATGCAGATATAGTAGATGTCCTTGACCTTGATTTTGTAATAGGACCCCTTGGATTTGATCGTGATGCAGCGCTCATCCATGCTGAGGTAATGCTTTACGATCGGGGCGAAGCGGAATTTGAATCCCTCGTAATTGATGGGCTTGAGGATATAGTCGCTGGCCGAGACGCGGTATCCTTCGATGGCGTAGCGGCTCAGGTTCGTGACGAAGATGATGGTCGCCTGCTCGTCTTGGGCCCGCACGACCTTCGCTGTTTCCATTCCGTTCAGCTGGTCGTTCGAAAGCTCGATGTCGAAGAAGATGATGTTGTACTGCTTGTGGAATTGGTCGAGGAATTGGGCTGAGGTGGGATAGACATCGACTTCGGCTTGGATGTTCTCCGCTTGGCAATATTGATTAATGAAGCCCCTTAAAAGATTGGCCTCCTGTTCAACGTCCTCGATAATGGCGATCTTGATTTGCATGTGCGTGGATATATTACGAATAATGCGCGCACGTATCCGCAAAACCTTTCTTTTTTCGCGTGGGATAGCATTTTTTTCGCGTAACTTGTTATTTTCGACACTCGGATTTATAAATATGGTTAATTATCCCCACGCCCCATTTATTACAAATAAATAAGGTGGTTGTCCATTGCGTTTCTAGTCTTAATTGATGAAATTGGCCAAAAACATGGCGGCTACATCAATAGGTGTTATCGCGCGGCTCAAAAACCAAAAGCAGGCGATGCGTGTATCGATATTCGCTGCCGGGAGAGCAGTTTCCGCCCACTGTAGGGGCGATTGGGTCGATTCGGGCAAATCGATATTCCTATGGAAGGGAAAAGCATGTAGAATTTCGTTCATGCGTCCCCTTTCCTTAATCGATACCCAGATCGCGATCAAGTACCTCAAAGACAAGTTCGAGGCCCTTCTTGCTGAAAGGCTGAACCTTGTCAGGGTGAGCGCCCCTTTGTTCGTCGAGGAATCGACCGGGTTGAACGACAACCTGAACGGCGTCGAGGAAAGCGTGTCCTTCAGGCTCGGCGGCAAGAAGATCGAGATCGTCCATTCGTTGGCCAAATGGAAGCGCTACGCCCTCAAGGCATATGGCTTCCCCATCCATAAAGGCCTCTACACCGACATGAACGCGATCAGGAAGGACGAAACCCTCGACAACCTCCATTCGATCTACGTCGACCAGTGGGATTGGGAAAAGACCATTGAGCGCGGAGACCGCAACGAAAACTACCTCCATGAAGTGGTGGACGCGATCTATGAGGTCATCCTTCATGTTGCGGCCCTAAGCCAGGAAAAATGGGGATACGCCTATGATCTTCCGCGGGAAATCACCTATATCTCCAGCCGCGAATTGGAGCGTGCCTACCCCGATAAAACCCCAAAGGAGAGGGAATACCTGGCCGCCAAAAAGCACGGCGCGATATTCCTGTCCGAAATCGGCTGGCCTTTAGCTAATGGCAAGCCCCATGATGGCAGAAGCGCCGACTACGACGATTGGAACCTCAATGGGGACATCATCGTGTTCGACGAAGCGATCGA
>JAILKX010000020.1 GCA_024693415.1 Bacilli bacterium | reverse complement strand
AGAACCTCGACGAAGGCAAAGCCATTATCTACTGATGAAAAAGCCAGCATGCGCTTCCATATTATTTTTGGCGTTCCCGCTTCTTTTGGGCGCATGCTCCTTCAAGGTCACCTACGCCGGGATCGACGAGGAGAAGGCGTACGAGGTCGCCAAGAAGGTCGACGGCGGCGTCAAAAGCGTTTTGAGCGAGGATGTGGATGCGTTTTCCTATCGCTACGCCGGCCAGACGAGCTTCGACAATTGGGATTCCAATGCGACGGAGAACGTCAAGATCGACTTCGAGCGCGGCAAATACCTCTCCCTCATCAAGACCGCCTCGTCCTATGACGCGCAGCTCGTCCCCGAAGAGGAGGGGAGCGTCAACCATAGGAGCGACGAATCGGATTCCGAATCCCATTCCCTCATCTTCTTCACCGACGCCTCGCGCTATTTCCGCTACCAGAAAGACGATGGCGATTCCCTGACCGTCGAATACATGTCCGAGGAATCCTACCAAAAGGCGATCGAAGATGCATTCGCCGAATGCGTCGAGATGGTGTCCTCCTTCGAGGCCAGCGCCAAGAAGGCGATCGAGGCCTTCATCTCCAAGGAAGAAGCCGAGCAATCCTCCTCCGCTATCCCCTCGGGGAACGGGATGGACGACTACCTCGTCTTCCGCGATTTCTCGACCAAAAACGAAGACACGTCCCTCTTCTTTTCGTTTGCGGGGCATGGCAAAGTGAGCGTCGCCCCCTTTCAATCCGCCGCCGACTATGGGGGACGCGTCGACTACAAGGATTTCTATTGCGTCCGCAGCGACTCCTACCTCCGCCAGGAGATGACCCCGAAGGAGCTTTGCTCCGCCTTCGGCGCCGACGTCCCCTATTGGACCGAGCGCCAGACCAGGAAAGAGGTCTTCTGCAACATCTCCTCGACCGAGCGCGTCGAGATCGGGACCGCTGAGAAGACCATCCCCTTGAAGGTCCTCGTGAACTCAACCGCCGCCTGAAAGCGTTATCCTAAATACGCGCGCTTGCATTGACCCGCAGGGGTATTACAATCGTTTTCGGAGGCTTTTCTCATGAATTTCGTATTTATCTCACCCAATTACCCGCAGCGTTACTTCAAGTGGATCGAGGCGTTGGCCGCCCGCGGCATCACGGTGCTCGGCATCGGGGATGAATGGTATACCGCCCTTCATCCGCGCCTATCGAACGCTTTGACCGAATACCGCTATTGCCAGGACATGAATAACCGCGGCGAGATGATCCGCATCCTGAGCGAGCTCGCCGACAAATACGGCAAGCTCGACTACATCGAATCCAATAACGAGTGGTGGCTCAATCTCGACGCCGAGCTCCGCGAGCACTTCCACGTCGCGACCGGCTTCTATCCCGAGGATATGGAGCACATCAAAGCCAAATCGGCGATGAAGGAATACTTCGCTAAAGGCGGCGCGAAGACCATGCGCTATATGCTCGTAAGCGGCAAGGAGGACAAGGAGAAGGCCATCGCCTTCCGCAAGGAAGTCGGATACCCCCTCTTCGTGAAGCCTAACGTTGGGGTAGGGGCCGCCGATTCCTACGCCCTCCATAACGACGAGGAGTTCGACGCCTTCTTCGAGAAGCGGCTCCCCGAGACCTACATCATGGAGGAATACATAAGCGGCCACATCGTCTCCTTCGACGGCATCTGCAATTCCAAAGGCGACGTCGTCTTCTGCACGAGCGACCACTTCCCGGTCCCGATCGACAAGATCGTCAACGGCTTCCAGGACGTCGGCTATTACACGAACCCCTTCGACCTCCCGATGAACGACATCGACGCCAAGAAGTTCGAGAAGGTCGGCCGCCAGGTCGTCAAGGCCTTCGGCATCAAGAAGCGGTTCTTCCACATCGAGTTCTTCGTCCTCGACGAGGATAAGCCAGGGTTAGCGAAGAAAGGCGAATTCGTCGCCCTCGAGTGCAACATGCGCTCGCCAGGCGGCAATACCCCAGACCTCATCGACTACGCGAACTCCGTCAGCGTCTACGAGATCTACGCCGACGTCATCGCCTACGACGAAAACCGCCAGAAGATGGACCATCCGAAGTTCTATGCCTGGTCGGCGGCGAGGAGGGACGAAATCCCCTATAAGCATTCCGACGCCGAGATCAGGGAGAGGTACAAAAACAACATCTGCATGACCGGCCGCTACCCGAAATCGATCGCCGGCGCCATGGGCGACAATTACTATTTCGCGAAATTCAAAACCCTCGACGAAGCCATCGAATTCGATCGCTTCACCAGGGAAAGGGCCTAAGCCCCGTAATAGGTTTTCAGCAAATCCGAAGCGCCTTCCGATAGGGTCACCGCGGAAGGCTTTTCTTTCGTATAGTCGATGAGTTTGGCCTCAGCCTCCCCGAATTCGGAGGCGAATTGGGCTTGATCCGCTTGGCCCATGTATGCGTATTCAAGCACCGCGGTCACCTTGGAGGACTTCCTCGCGACCGGATATAGATCGCTTCTGAAATACCCGTCCAAGGAGGTTCCGGCGGACACATAACCCAGACAATCCCTGCTGTCGCAGAACGATTTGAAGTTATCGAGCGAGCGGAACGTGTACACGTTTTCGAGGTTCAATTGCCCGTCCATGAATGATTCAAATGCCTTGACCGTCGAGGTCTGCCCCGTGAAGTCGATCCTCGTCGCCCTCTTGGTTGAAGCGCTTAAGTAGAAGAGGTAGGGGGTAGCAAGGGTAGGGAAGTCGTTCGCCATATCGGGGAACGCCTCCTTAAGCGCATTCACCTCATCGCGGATATTGGTCTGATCAAGCGAATACACAAGCGCATGCGAATCCATGACGTAAGGGCTGAACACCTCCTGCAGCACCTTGCAGTGCGAGCAGCTCTTCTGATGCCAAAGAAGAAGCACATCCTCCCCTTCGTTCAGCCTATCCACGGCCTCGCCGGAATTCATAAGCCTCGTCGAATCATAGAAGTCCCCCGAGGCGACGAGGTCATAAAGGGTATCCCCATTCCTCATGAGGGTCGGTTTGCTGGAACTCGGGCCATATTCAAAAGTTTTGACCTCAGAAGGCGTGCAGCCCATTAAGGCCGCCCCGAACATCAATATGGAAAGCATTCCCTTCCTTTTCATAGCCAGGCCATATTATAAGGCAATTTTCATAATCGGGAATTCCCTTTGCATACCATCGGGCGGCGCCCGAGACAAAATGCTTTTGTCTGCGGGGTGCCCGCCGCGGTCAAGACCCATATCGCCGAACCATGGGCCAAACTATGTCCGCCCCAAAACATGAATCCGTGAGGGGCGTATATGCGATTTCGGCCGAAATGGAACGAGATTCGGGGGACCTGCCCCGACAGCTAAAGGGATTTAGCTCGGGCAGGGGCCAGCGATAAAAAAGGAGCAGCGGTGGGCTGCTCCGATTGGTTTGATGGGGGATTACTTAAGGACAACGGTGGCGGATTGGAACCTGACCTGGGCGCTTAAGGTGATGGTGAAGGAGGAGACTTCTTCAGTCGGGGTCCAGGTGACGGTCCAGCTGTCGGCGGTCAAGGTGCCGGAGGAGACGGTGGACTTAGCGAGGACGCTTGCGTAGGAGGAGCCATCGGTCTCGAACTCGACCGATTCGATGGGGCTGCCGTCGGTGGAGGCGATCGTGATCACCTGGCCGGCGTAGACGCGGAGGGGATCGGCGAAGTAGGAGCCGTTGCCGACGTTTTGGGAAGAGGAGCCTTTCTCGACGGTGAAGGTCACCTTGGAGTCGGCCCAGACGGATTTCGCGCCGTCTTGGGCGGTCATCTGAGCGGTGCTCGAGAAGTCGAATTCGCCGCCGTTCAGGATGTTCTCCGCTTCGATCCAGAGGTAGCCGTATTCCTCATAGAAGTAGAGGCGGAGCGAGGGATCGGTCGCATCGTTTTCGGCCAAGAAGCCTCCTTCTTCCTCGGTGACGGTCCATCCTTCGAGCAAAGATTTATAGGCTTCGGCGGTCGCGCCTTCGACGCGGAGGCAGAGCGCCTTGTCGGCGAGGGCATATGCATAGCCGTCTCCTGCGATTTCGGGGATGGTGTCGCCCTCATCCTTGACGAAGGAGGCGACTTGTTCGCTCGGCCAGGCATCGACTAGGGTGTAGCCGTTATCGAGGACCGCCTGCCAGGAGGCGATCGCGATGGTCATGGTGTGGGATTCGTATCCCAAGTCGGCCCAGGTATAGTCGTCGACGTAGTAGAAATTGACGAATAGGTCGCCGGTTGCGTCATTGGCGAAGTAGATGACGCCGAGCTCATCTTCTTCGGTCGTGACGGTCCAGCCGGCGTCGGTCAAGGCTTTGGCGTAGGCGGCGGCGGGGTCATTGGTCTGCGCCTCTTCGTAATCGACGGAGATCACGAAATAGGGGTCGCTTACCTGC
>JAILKX010000003.1 GCA_024693415.1 Bacilli bacterium | reverse complement strand
TATTATCTCAGCGACAACGAGGATGAAAATGCCATCGATATATTATGGGAAGTAGATCATTATCATCCTGCACTCCCTGCCTTTTATGACAAAGCCAGATGGTCGTCTTCCCGCCTTGTCACAGCCGGTCAAAGAGATGAGGTTTGGTGGACTTATTCGGAAATGAGCGGCAATCATGTATATAATTATCTATTTATTAAGTGCCATCATAATGTGCGTGATGCGACGTTTAGGCTTGGAAGCCTCACATGCACGTGGGTCAGCTAACTTTCGCGTTTCGTCATAAATTTTTGGAAATCCACCATCGATGATGGCGGCGGTGTTTTTTATTAAATATTTGAGAAGCCTAGGATTTGATGTGAATGTTTCTCCTAACGAAGATGCGGTTTGGCTTACAAAGGATGATATGGCGAGGCTTTTCGGCGCATCTCAGGTTCCGGTGATCCAATCCTTTCGCGGACGTCAGCATTATTGTTGCATAAAATATACAGATGTTTTACAATAGAGTTAGAAAAGTAAGAAAAGTAAGAATATGAAAGACATAGGGCAGGACCGCTTTATCGTAAGCGTCAAAGTCGGGCCGAAAGGCCAGATCACGATACCGAAGGAAGCCCGGGAGATGTTCGGCATCGAAGAGGGCGAAACGCTGATGGTTATGGGTGACAAAACCAGAGGAATCGCCATCCTGAAGGCGGATATGTTTTATGCAATGGCGGAGGAGAAGATGAAATGAACGCCCTATTAACGCTCGACGGAGTCAGGAAAACCTACCCGTCCTTTTCCCTGAAAGGCGTCTCCTTCGAAGTGAAACCCGGCCAGATCATGGGCTTTATCGGCCGCAACGGCGCCGGCAAGACGACGACGCTTAAGTGCATCATGAACCTGGTCCATTACGAAAGCGGGAAGATCTGCGCCTTCGGCACCGACATGAGCGAGAACGAACTCGAAAATAAGCAGCGGATCGGCTTCGCTTTGAGCGAGCTCAATTACTATCCGAACAAGACCATCCGCCAGCTGATGGACGTCACGAAGAGGTTCTATGAGAAGTTCGATGAGCAGAAGTTTGCCGAGGCGTGCCGCCTCTTCAACCTCGACATCGACAAGAAGCTCGAGGAACTCTCTAGCGGCATGAAGGTCAAGTATTCGGTGGCCGTCGCCTTGTCCCACCACGCGGAGCTATTGATCCTCGATGAGCCGACCTCGGGACTTGATCCCGTTTCGAGGGACGAGATCCTCGACATCTTCCGCCAGATCGTCAAAAATAAAGACAGGGCCATACTTTTTTCCACCCACATCACGAGCGATCTCGACAAATGCGCCTCCGCCATCACCTATATCCATGACGGCGAGATCATCTACACCGGGAACAAAAACGATTTCATCGCTTCCTATTTATTCGTCAAAGACAAATCCTGCAATAGGGACCTGCTGCGGGAATACATCGCCTACAAGGAATTCGACGGCCATATCGAAGGATTGATCCGCGCCGATAGGAAAGAGGCCTTCCGCGAACGCGGCATTGAGCCGGTTGAGCCTGATCTAGAGCAGATCATGGTCTACATCGAAAGGAGCAAAAGGCAAAATGAAAGCTTTGATCTATAAGGAACTCAAACTGGCGATGCACCCCATCTGCTATGTCTTCGTCCTCGCCTTCCCCCTCATGATCCTCATCCCGTCCTACCCGATTGGGATTGGGTTCATCTACGTTTTGACCTGCTACCCGATCCTCTTCCTCGGGGCCAACAAAGGCCAGCAGAGCAACGACTTGCTCTATTCGACCTTGCTGCCGGTGCGCAAAAAGGACATCGTCATGGCGAGGATCCTCGTCGTGCTTCTGATGCAGGCGGTCTTCATCGCCATCATATCCTCTTTGTATCCCCTCGCCCGCATCATCAATGCAAGCATCGCGCAAGCGGCGGAGCATCCGGAGGAATTCCTCACCCCAGGTCTTGGGCTTGATAGCTTCGTCCTGCTTCTTGCGTTCGCCGTCATCGGCTATGCCCTTGCGGATCTGATCTTCTTCCCCATCTATTACAAAAAAGGGAAGTCGATCGTCATGTCGACCCTATTGACCATCTTTGGGTTCATCGCCTATATCGGCGTTTTCACGATCGCTTTGCCATATGTTCCGGGGCTTGAGATACTGAATAACCTCCATATCGGCGTGCAGTTCGCCGCGCTCGCCATAGCCTTGCTCATTTCGTTCGCCATCCATCTCGCGGTCTACAAAATCTCCTCCAAGCGCCTGGAGAAAGTCGATTTCTGAATAAAAAGATTCGCCAGATAAAGCATTGATGCAATCGGAATTGCTCCGATTGCCGATATAATAATGGCGTATCGGAGGACAGTACGTCGTAACATAGGGGAGGCGAAATGCCGGCCGCCTGTTGGATAAGATACCGAGTGAGCTCGTCTATGCGGGCTTTAATTTTGGCCTAGGAGGTATCTATGTCCGTTCGGTTAGTCCCATTGACAAATGAATTCAAAGAGGAATTCATCAGGATGAACCAAGCCGCCTTCAAGTATGGGGCGGGGCAGTATTTCTGCGGCGACGAGATGGAAGACCAATATGAGGAAGAAGGGGAGATCATCTCCCGGGAAACCATCGTCAATTCCATCCGCCGCGTAGGCTCCATCGCCTATCGGATCGTGGAGGAGGGCAGGATGGTCGGCGGGATCATCGTGAACCTCGATGGGGATCATGGCGAATTGGAAATCTTCTTCATCGACCCCGCCTTCCATTCCAAAGGGATGGGGCAGGAAGCCTGGGGGGAGATAGAAAGGATCCATTCGAATGTCAAAACGTGGGAAACGGTCACGCCTTGCTTCGAGAAGAGGAACATCCATTTTTATGTCAATAAGCTCGGCTTCCATATCGTCGAGTACTACAACGAGCATCATTGCGATCCGGAAACGCGGGAAGACATGATGGAGATGTACCGATTTAAGAAAAAGATGTAGCTTCCCGATCCCTTTGGCGACCCCGGATCGATCCGGGGTTTTCGGCGTAGATGACGGGAATCCGCGCATTTGAATCAATCCGAACGTACGCGCGCGCATTTCTTGAATAAATATATCGGTACCGATATAATCTGCTCATGAGATACGACGAAGAGACCTTATTGCTCCTAGAAAGCCAAATATGTTTCCCGACGTATGCGGTGTTCAATAAGATCCTCAGGCGCTACCAACCCCTTTTGCGGAAGATCGACCTCACCTATACCCAATACATCGTGATGATGGTGATGTGGGAGAAGGAGAGGGTGAGCGAAAAGGAGATCTGCGAGGCTTTGTTCTTGAAACCGAACACCCTTTCCGACACGCTCAGGATCATGGAAAAGAAAGGCCTGATCGATATCTCTAGGGATAGCGAGGACAAAAGAAAGCTCGTCATCGCAATCACCGAAAAAGGCCGAGATCTGAAGACCAAAGCCATCGAAGTGCCCAAGACGCTATACGATGAGCACTGGATGAGCGATGAGGAATTCGACCGATACAGGGAATTGCTCTACAAACTATTGGAAGGAGATTGGGCAAAATGAAAATCAAAGCCATTCAATTCAGGAAAGACGGATTCTATTCCGCCCCGTTCGCCTTTGGCGGCGAGGAAGGGATGGAGCGCTTCGACATCAAGGAAAGGTATCGCGGCAGCCTCCAAAACTATCTGATCGACACCGGGGATGAGGTGATCCTCGTGGACACCGGCTTCCCGAAAGGCACTCCGATAGAAGTCCCCGACGAGAATTCCCTCGGCTTCACCGGGGAGGATGCGGGCGATTATATAGATAACTTGATCGCGCTTGGCTATAAGCCAGAGCAGGTCACCAAGATCCTGCTCACCCATCGCCACAGCGACCATTCCGGCCGCGTCAAGGATTTCCCGAACGCCAAGATCTACGTGAACGCCGAGGAACTCGGCGCCGAAGAGCTTCAGGGCGTCGATAATATCGTCCCCGTCTATTTCACCGATGGCGCTTACCATAATTTCCCGGAATCGCAGACCATCGTCCCCGGCATCCATATGGTCAAGGCCAAAGGCCATACCAGAGGGAATTCGCTCGTCATCGCCGAGGATAAGGAAGAGGGCATCTTCTATATGTTCCAGGCCGACATCACCTACGTCGATGAGGCACTATATAAGAACAAGCTCTCGATCGTCTTCGATGATCTTCCCGCGGCGAGGGTCACCTTTGACCGGGTCAGGGAATTCGTCTCCCATAACCCGACCGTCTACCTTGGGACCCACACCCCGCAGGGGCCCGAGAGCCTCGAAGCCAAAAGGGTCATCGATTTATCCAAACCGGTGGAGACGATCCCCGTGGGCGAGATCACGTTTAAAACCAAAACCGGCAAATACGTCTGCTCGGTGTGCGGATACGTCTATGATCCCGCCGAACACGACAATGTTCCGTTTGAAGAGCTGCCTGAGGATTGGCGTTGCCCGAGATGCAAGCAGCCCAAATCAAAGTTCAACGCAGCTTAATGATGCATAAGGAGGAAGAAAAAATGAATCAGAAAGTTGAATTGCTCAAAGCGTTTGCGAAGGGATGGTTCGGCAACAGCCAGCAACACAGCATCCATGCGCAGCTATTGAGCCAGAGGGGCTTCAAGAAGCTCGCCGACAAGATCATGGCCGAATCGCAGGAGGAGTGGGACGAAGCCAAGGAGTGCAACGCCCGCCTCATCGAGCTCGGCGAGACCCCGGCGGTAGACATCGAGAAGTACCCGGTCATCACCGACATCAAGGAGATGCTCGAATACGATTGCAAGGACAGCGCCCAGGCTCTGCCTGAAATGTCCAAGGCCCTCGCCCTTTTTGAGGATGACTATGTCACCAGGGCGATGATCCAGAAGTTCATCGTGGATGAGCAGGAGCATTACAATTGGGTTAGGATGCACCTGAACCTCATCAAAGAGATCGGATATGAGAACTATCTGATCGAGATGCTCGGCGAATAAAGCCGACAGAGGGATCGATAAACTGGCATCAAGGCGACTTGGCGCCATTTTTCCATATGTTATAATGGGCTCGATGAACAAAAAGATCGCCGCGATCCCATTGATGTGCCTTTGCCTTACGTCATGTTTTCAATCGGGCAGAGCAGCGGCAGGACCGACGGCGGCACAAGCGCCCGCGTCTTCGGGACCTATGCCATCCATAATCTCATGAGGCTCCTCTCCAAGGTGAAGCCCATCGAATTCTGCCTCGTTTGGTTAGGCGATCGGAGCGAATTCCTATATCTTACCCACCTCATATTCATGTATGCGGTCCACATGATTTTCTTCCGGAGCGATTTCTCGATACTCGGAAAATGGGCCTGCCCCGTATACGCCCTGCTCACGGTCACATTATTCGTTTTGGCATGCATCCTCGTCGAATTCGCAATCGGCGCGATTAGGAAGAGGAAGCAGGGCAAAGAGCAGGCGGCTTAACTAAGTTTTTTGCCGAAAACGCATACACGTCCCCCGTGGATTTATAGAAATACATAAGAAAAAGCGCGGAACCGCCGCGCTTTGGAATGATGTCTTTTAAGCGATCAGTCGTCGCAGTCGCACTTATGGATGACGTTGAAATTCCCTTCGAGCTTGCCTTCCTCGAATGCTTTGATCGCCTCTTCGGCCGAGCCTCTGACGCCAGGGATCACGTTGATTCCGGCCTGTTTCAGCAATTCGATGGCGCGGTCGCCCATTCCGCCGGCGATGACGGTGTCGACGGCTAAGCCTTTAAGATAAAGCACAAGGGCCTTGTGGGAGTTGCCGCCGTTATCGATGAGCGACCTTTCGCCGGTTTTGGTGTCGACGATCAGAAAGTGCTCGGTCTGGCCGAAGTGCTGGAAAATGGTATTGTCGGATGGGTTATAGCAGATTGCTAGTTTCATATTATGGATCTCCTTACGCAAATAAGTTTAACAAGGGAAACGTCAATTTTCCTGAAATATGCACTGCAAGTTTTATTTGCGGCCCGTTTTTGGTTCGCAGCAAAGATTGACATTCGATTAGTCAACAATCATGAACCGAAAACGAATGTGTGTGCATATGGAAACGGAATCGCCTATAATTTCGGGGCATTATATACGAACATTCGTGAATCGAATGAGCGGAGGTTGATTCCATTATGGTCAAAAACATCATCGTATCCGTGATTGCGGTAGCGGCGATCGTCGCCTGCCCGATCCTCTATTACGCGGTCGGCCCGCAGCTGACCCAATTGCAGACCGACATCGCGATCGTCCTGCTTATCATCACCGCATCGGCCGCGGCCTATTGCTTCATCGTCGGCGAGATCACGCTCAACAACTCGCAGATGGACAAGCTTTGGTCGATCCTGCCGATCGCCTACGTTTGGGTGATGGCCGCGATGGGCGGAATGACCCCTCGCCTTATCATCATGGCGATCCTCGCGACCCTTTGGGGCATCAGGCTCACCATCAACTTCGGCCGCAAAGGCGCCTATTCCATCAAATTCTGGACCGGCGAAGAGGATTACCGCTGGAAGGTGCTCCGCAAGACCAAATACTTCAAGTCCCGCCTAGTTTGGGCGGCCTTCGACCTCTTCTTCATCAGCGTCTACCAGAATCTCCTCGTCCTGATCATCACCTTCCCGATGCTCGCCTCCGTCGGCTCGGAAAAGCCGCTCAACTGGATCGATTTCGTGGCGATGGGCCTCACCTTCGGCGCATTGCTCCTTGAGACCGTCGCCGATGAGCAGCAGCGCATCTTCCAGGACAAGAAGTGGGGCATGATCAATGAGGGCAAGAAGCTCGAAGAGCTCCCTGAGCCCTACAGCAAAGGATTCAACACCACCGGCTTATGGAACTATTCCCGCCACCCCAATTACCTCGGCGAGCAGCTGTTCTGGATCTGCTTCTACATCTTCTCGATTGGCGCTGGCGTCGGCGTCTTCAACTGGTCGTTCATGGGGGCGGCGTTCCTCGTCCTCCTCTTCGTCGGCAGCTCGACGATGGGCGAGGCGATCTCGGGCGGCAAATACCCCGAGTACGCCGAATATAAGAAAAAGGTCTCGCGCTTCATCCCCCTTCCCTGGCGTCCCTATGAGAAGAAGGAAAAAGAGCAAGACGCTGCCTGATTATTCGATTGACGAGGCCCCGAATTCCTTCGCGGCCTCTTTTCTTTTCTCAATCTGGAACGCCTGCGCGAAGAAATATCCTTCCCGCACGTTCACAAGGTTCCCCATCAGGATCTTCCTGAGCGCCTTCACGGTGCGCTTCGACCAGTTGGAAGTGGTGAAGAGGATCACCTCTCCGACGAGTTCCGGCGTGAGCTTCTTGGCGTATTCCCTGAGCTCCTTGTCCATGACGTTGGCGTAAGGCGCGCCGCCGAGGAACAGGATATCGGCTTTTTCCTTGAGCTCCGGCTCCTCCGAAATGGAGACGGCGGTGGACTTCGCCCCTTCGGCGATGGCTTCCGCGATCGCCTTGGTGTGGCCGAGCTTCGATAGGTATCTGATCTGGATATTCATGGCTGCTTCCTTTTTTTCTTATTGTCCGCCCGGAACTGAACTCAGTCCATGAATTTGCTCAAAAAATGGAATTCGCATACACGCCCCCCATAGATTTTGTTTCGCGCGATTCATTCGATTTCTTTAAGTTAACTTAAGGGTAACGTTTTAAGATTCTTTGGGCAAGGGATCCACAATATCCCCGTAAACGCGGAGGGTGAGCTATGAAACATACCAAATTACTGATCGTCGCAGCCGCCTCCTTGATGGGGCTAGCGACTTCCTGCAGCGCATTGCAGGGCAATGTTTTTCCTGGCGGCAACGCCAATAACGGCGGAAACGCCACCTATTCGAACGTCGAGATCGACTATGACGGAGACGACGTGTCCGTCACCGGCGTCTCCTTGAACTATTCCTCCCTTTCAATCGCAGCCGGCTCCTCGGCCCAGCTGAACGTCACGATCGTCCCCTATAACGCGACCAATCTCGCCGTGACATGGACCTCAAGCGACGAAAGCGTCGCCACGGTCGCTAACGGCAAGGTCACCGGCGTCTCCGAAGGGAGCGCGACCATCACGGTCACGACGGCCGACGGCTCCTACAAGGCGACGTGCAAGGTTAGCGTTACGAAATCGAGCGGGACGACCGCCTCGGAAGAGGATTCCGATTCGTACGTCCCGGATGCCGGGGATGCGAGCATCCTCGTCATCACCGCGCCTAGCGATAATGCCGACGGCTACGTGATTTCCGGCAGCCAATACAAGCAGATCTACGTGAACGCCCCCGATCAGAAGATCGAGATATCCCTAGAGGGCGCGACCCTAACTAATTCCGAGAATTCCCCGATTTTCATAGCAGACGCCGACAAGGTCGAGATCTCCGCCCAAAGCGGGACCAAGAACTATATCTACGATAAGCGTTCCGCCTATACCGAAGACGTAGACGGGCAGGGGAAGGGCGCGATCTACGTCGAAAACGGCGACCTCACCATCAAGGGCAAAGGCGAGCTCTACATCGATGCCGATTACTATAATGGGGTCCATGGCAAGGACGACGTCGACGTCAAGAACCTGACGCTGGGGATCAACGCCTTGAACCATGGCATCCGCGGCAACGATTCGGTCACCGTCAAAAGCGGGGCGATCGACATCGTCTGCGGCGGGGATGGGCTCAAGACCAGCAATTCCGATATCTCCTCCAAAGGGAATCAGCGCGGCGACGTGACGGTTTCCGGCGGGGACGTGACGATCAATTCCTATGGGGATGGGATCGATGCGTCCTATAACGCGGTGGTGGAGCAGGCCGATTCAAGCGTGCCCACCTCGCTTACGATCAAGACCAATACCTATTCTTCCTATAGCTCCTCCTCTAGGTCCGCTTATGCGGGGCCTGGCGGGCATGGCGGCGGAAATCAAGGCGGCCCAGGCGGCAACCAAGGCGGGCCAGGCGGGATGAGCGGCGGCGCTTCCAACAAGGCCGCGGACTCCGCCAAAGGCATCAAATCCGCGAACCAAGTGATGATCAACGGGGGCACCATCGACATCAAAGCCTATGACGACGGCATCCACGCGAACAAGGACGAGACCCTCGAAAACGGGTATGCGCCCCTAGGGAATGTCACATTTAGCGGCGGCAGCACCTCGATCTACGCATCCGACGATGGCGTCCATGCCGACCAGACCGTCTACATCAAAGGCGGAACGCTCAACGTCACCGGCTCCTACGAAGGGGTCGAGGGGAACCTGATCGACGTCTCGGGCGGAACGACCACGGTCCTTGCTTCCGACGATGGTCTGAACGCAAATAGCGGCTCCTATACCCCGAACATCACCGTCTCCGGCGGCCGGCTCGACGTCTGCGTGCCCACAAGCGGCGACACCGACGGCATCGACTCCAACGGCACCTACACCCAGACGGGCGGGGTGGTGTTCGTCTGCGGGCCCGGAAGCGCCGGCGGATCCTATGGCGGCGGGGCGTTTGCGATCGACACCGAATCGACGATCGCCTTCAAAGGCGGGACGATCGGGGTGTTCGGCGGGATCGAGCGCACCCCATCCACCTCGGGGATGACCAAATCGAGCTCCTCCAGCACCGTAAGCGCCGGCAGCAAGACCATCACCGCCGGGAAAGAAAGCTACACCTTCAACCTCAAGTACTCCACATCCGGCTACGCGATCTATAGCGACCAGGGGTCCGCGTCCGTCAAATAGGGACCGAAAATGTCCTTCGTTGCCGCGTTCGGTTTGCATCGCCGAACGCGGCTTTGCTTTGCCTAGAGAAGCGAATTCGCATACACGTCCCCCATGGAATGCGATTCTACTTGTCGTAGAGCCGCCTTTTGGCGTCTATTTTCTTTAAATAAAAGAAAAAGTCTTTGGCTTCATGTCGCCTTTCCTATACAATAGCCCATGCTGAAATATCACTATGGTCATCACATTCATCTGCGCCGTGCTCGGCGAACCAAATAACGGCACCACGATCGCGACGCTGAACGTCATCGAGGCCATGAAGCGCAAAGGCCATGATGTCCGCGTCGTCTGCTGCGATAAGGAACGCATCGGGCAAGAGGGCTATTACGTGGTCAACAAGGTCAACTTCGGCCCGTTCAATAACTACGTCGCCCACAATGGCGTCGCCCCCGCCTCCGGCAAGGACATGGAGACCATCAAGAAGGCCCTAGAAGGCGCCGACGTCGCCCATTTCAACTTCACCTGGAACATCTCGGCGAAGGTGGTGCGCTATTGCAGGGAGCATGGGATCGCGACCACCGCGTCCATGCACACCTCGGCCGAGAATTACACCAACCACATCTTCCTCCAGTTCTCGCGCTTCGCGAACTGGATCATGTACAAGGTCCTCTACAAGGCCCTCTTCAAGGAGGTGGACGCGATCCACTTCCCGAGCCAATTCATCTATGACCTCACCAAGAAGAAGTGGAAGTTCACCAATTACGGCGAAGTCATCTCCAACGGCATCCAGACCGATTTCAAGCGGATGGAGGTCGAGCGGCCCAAAGAGTTAGAAGGCAAGATCGTCGTCGCCTATACGGCGCGCTATTCGCGCGAAAAGATGCACAAGGTCCTGCTCAAGGCCATGAAGTATTCCAAGCACCGCGACGACATCGTCTTGATCCTCCCGGGCGCCGGCCCGCTTGAGAAGAAGATGGTCAAGTGGGGCAAGAAGTGGTGCAAGAACCCGCCGATCCTCGGGTTCCATAGCCACGATGAGATGATCAGGATCCTCAATTACTGCGACATCTACGCCCATTGCGGCCACGTCGACATCGAGCCGATCAGCTTCCTCGAAGCGGTCTCGGTCGGCTTGCCGCCCGTCCTCACCGATTCCCATGAATCCGCGGTCTCGACCTTCGCGATCGACAGAAAGCTGAACGTCTACAAGCACAACTCGCCGAGGGACCTCGCCGCCCACATCGATTTCTTCATCGACCACCCCGATATCCGCGCGGAGAACGCCAAGGGCTACCAAGGCTACGCCTCCAGCTTCGACTTCGAGACCTCGATGGACAAGATGGAGCAGTTCTATTACAAGGCGATAGAAATCCACAAGAAGAGCCATGAGTCCTAAGAAAACCGTCTACTACGATGACATGCTGAACGACGAGTTTTCGGGCACCAAAATCAAGCGCATCCCGCTGCCGAAGAACTATAAATACGTCCACAAAAACCCCTTCTACCGCGCCCTCAGCTGGTTCCTTTACTACCTGATCGCCTACCCGATCGTGAAGTTCGTGGTGTTCCTTGGATACCGCGTCAAGGTAAGGGGCAAGCGCAACATCCGCCCCCTCCGCCATAGCGGCATCTTCTTCTATGGCAACCACACCCAGATCGTCGACGCCGTCACCACCCAGGTGAACGTCTCCCTCGGCAAAAGGACCTACATCGTCTGCAACCAGGACACGACCTCGATCCGCGGGATCAGGTGGCTCGTGACGATGCTTGGGTGCCTCGCGATCCCCGAGAACCCCGAGGAGCACGCCAAATTCGTCGAGGCGGTCAAATACCGCATCAAGCAGAAGTGCGGGATCGCGATCTTCCCCGAGGCCCACATCTGGCCCTATTCGACCCACATCAGGCCCTTTGGCGACGACGCCTTCTATTATCCGGCGGAGCTGAACGCCCCCTGCGTCGCGATGGTCACGACCTACCGCCAGCGCCGGTTCTTCAAGAACCGCCGCCCGCTTCCGGTGATCCACGTCTCCAAGCCGATCTACCCGAACATGAACCTCTCCCTCCCCGAGCGGAAGAAGGACCTCCGGAACAAGGTCTACGAATTCATGCTCGACTATTCCTCAAGCGAGGAAAACGTCGAGTGGATTTCCTACCAAAAGCGCCCGGAAGCCCAAGAATAGGAAACTGCCCCTCGCACAAGCGCGGGGGAAGAAGATATAATCTATTAAGCAACGATTAAGGAGGTTGCAATCAACTATGGAACTCAAAGGATCCAAAACCGAGAAGAATCTGGAAGCCGCGTTCGCCGGCGAATCCCAGGCCCGCAACAAATACACCTACTACGCCTCCAAGGCGAAGAAGGAAGGATATGAGCAGATCGCCGCTCTCTTCCTCGAAACCGCCGACAACGAGAAGGAGCACGCCAAGCTCTGGTTCAAATACCTCCACGGCGGCGAAGTCCCCTCCACCCTCGAGAATTTGAACGACGCCGCCAACGGCGAGAACTACGAATGGACCGACATGTACCCCGAATTCGCCCGCGTGGCGGAGGAAGAGGGCTTCCGCGAGATCGCGGCCAAGTTCCGCATGGTCGCCGCCATCGAGAAGCATCACGAAGAGCGCTACAAAGCCCTCCTCGAGAAGGTCAAAGGCGGAGTGGTGTTCGTGAGCGATGACGTCGCGGTCTGGAAATGCCGCAACTGCGGACACATCGTCGTCGGCAAGTACGCCCCCGAGATCTGCCCGGTCTGCAAGCATCCGAAGTCCTTCTTCGAGCTGAGCGTCGTCAACTATTGATCCCTTCTGACCAAAAGTCCCCCTTCGCGATAAAAGGGGGACTCTATTTTGTTTTATGGCTATCATGGACATCGTTTTCTGGATAATGACGGGCCTCATCGGACTGATCGGCCTGCTTTTGGTATTCCTGCTTTCGTGGCAGTTCCTCTTCATCTTCTTCGCGCCCCTAAAACCAAGGCACTTCAAGGAGAACGAGGACCTCAAGAGGTTCGCGATCATCATCCCCGCCCATAACGAGTCGAGCGTCATCAAGGAATCGGTGACCTTCCTCCTCAACGAGCTCGATTACCCGAAACAGAGATACGACGTCTACGTGTGCGCCGACAATTGCTCCGA
>JAILKX010000001.1 GCA_024693415.1 Bacilli bacterium | reverse complement strand
ATCGCGTCGAGGATCGCCATGAGTTCGGAAGGCGGAAGCGCCTTGAGCGAGTCGACGTCCATCGTGATGTTGCCGCTGCTATCGACGAGCGAGGAGGTCTGGATGGTGGTGACGAGGTCGGCGAGGTTATTGATCTGGTCGAGCCATTCGTCCTGATCGTAGTTGACGATCTCGTTGTGCTTCTTCATCTGATAGCCCTTGGCCCCGTATTCGAGGTAGAGCGAGAGGTCGGTGTTGACGTCGTAGGTGAGGTTCGAGATCTGGGCTTTGTCGTAGATGAGGTAGATGATCTGCTCGAAGACGGTGAGGTCGTTGAAGGTCAGGTCGTCGCCGCTATAGGCCACCGCTTCTGCGTCGAGGCAGGGATCGCGGCGCGATTCGTTATGGAAGACGACCGAATTGTTGAGGTCGAGCAGGAGGTGCTTGAGCGACACCATGTCGATGTCTTTGAGGTTGAAGGAGCCGCCGAGGGTGCTCTGGGTCTTCTTGATGAGGTTGAAGAGGCTCGCGACATTATAGATCTCGTCGTCGGTGTAATGGGCCGAATAATCGGGGGATCCTTTGGTGGAACCGTCCGCGTTGTAGTAATAGGCGAAGAAGTAATTGCCGAGGGTCAAATCGACGCCCGCGATATTGAAGGTCGCCGAATCGGCGCCGAGCTTAGCCAAGATGTTGGGGACGCAATCGTAGAAGAAGGCGTTGTCGTTCAGCTCGGAGAGCATGCGGGCAAGCGAATTCGGGGAGAGGTCTTGGAAGGTCATGGTACCGCCGGCGAGGAGGGACTTCATCTCATCGCTCACGAAGAGGGCGAGGAGGCTGCGGAGGCTCGCCGATTCGCCCTTGAGCAATGCCGACTGCGCCGAAAGCTCAGCGGCGCTTGCGTCGTAGCGGGCGTTGGCCACGGTCTTCACGATGTAGGAGGCTTTCTTCTCGTAGTCGTCGTAATTGCCGGCGGTCTTGTTGGCGATGTCCTTCGGCGAGGCGGCGTAATAGAGGTATTCGCCGAGCTGGTCGATGCCGACGACCTTGACGAGGAGCTCCTGGAACGCGGTGAGCTTGCCCGCCTCCTTCGGGCTATTGAAGAGGCCGGTGTAGCTCATGTGGTCGAGGAGGTCGGTCAAGGTGACCGGATTGATGGTCGAGATGTCGTTGGGGTTCATGTTCTGGACGCGCGAGATGTCGGCGAAGCACTGGACCACGCGGTCGATCTCTTCGTCGGGGTAGCGCGCCAAATCGGTGCCCTGGGCCATGAAATAGGGATTGGCCGCCTTGATGAAGCCGCCGTCGAAGTCGCCGTCGATGATGTCGTCGACGGTCTGAAGCGCGGAGTAGAGCCTTTCCGGCAAAGCGCGGTAGGTGAGCTCGCAGGAATTCATCTTGCCGAAGATGAGGCGGAGCTCAGCCGCCTTTTCCTCGCGGCTGATCGAATCGGGGCCGAAATACTTGGCGGGATCGCTGACGGCGTTGAAGTTCAGCTCGCCGTCCTTGACGAGGGCGCTGCTCTGGAGGGCGCTCACCGCGTCGCAGAGGTCGTCGGTCGTGGCGTCCCAGTCGGTGACGCCGTCGACGATCTGGCGGATGGTCTTCTCGGAGTAGCCGGGGTTCACGGCGACGTCGTCCTCGGTCACGGTGTAAAGCCCGGCCTTCCTCAGCATGAGGCAGATGATCTGTTTATGGACCGAGGTCTTGGTCGAGCCTTCCTTGACGGTCGAGAGGACCTGGGATTCGCTGAAGCCCTCGAGGGCCGGGCGGAGGAAGAAGTCGACCGAGAGGTTCGCGAGGTTCAGCTTGGAGGAGTCGAAGGAGGTGCCGTTAGCGATGCCGTAGGAGGGATCGTAGATGACCTCGAAGGCATCCATGAGGGTATTGACTTCGGCGACGCGCTTGGCGGCATCGATGCCATCCCCCGCGAAATAAGAGGTATTGGCGGCGGTGAAGTCGAATTCGTCGCCGGCGTTGATCGAGCTGATGCCCTTGTTGAGGCCGTTCATGAGGATGGTGCGGCCGAAGGCTTCGGAGGAAGCGACGTCGACGAGGGCGTTGCGGAGGCCATTCAGCTTATCGGCGGAGAAGCTCGTGAGGGCGTCGATGCCGCCCATGCGGGAGACGTCGAGCAGGAAGGCGTTGATGCGGTCGATCTCGCCCACGCCGGTATCCGGCGCCCAATCGCTCTGGTTCGGGAGCCCGGTGACCATGTCGGCGTAGAGGTTGAGGCAGAGGGCCTTCTTCTGCTCAAGGGTGGTCGCGGCGCTAAGCTGGTCGGAGGTGACGCCGTCGTCGGCGAAGTACTGGAGGGTCGACGAATCGACGGAGGCGAGCATCTTGTTGTAGAGGTATTGCGGGAAGCAGTATTCGTCGCCGTACATGAACATGTTCGATTTGGCGAGGGCTTTTAGCAGCGGCCCGAACTGGGCGCCGTCCTTGAAGAAGTCGAAGTTCGAGAGGTCGAGGCCGTTGGCCGCAAGATCGACGATCGCCTGGAGCGCGTTGGCTTCGTTGGTCCACTGCTCCTGCGTCTTCACGTTCTTGAAGGTGACCTTCTCGCCGAGGCCGAGCTCGCTCGCGCCGATGATTTTGGAGAGGAAGCCATCGAGCAGGGAGCCGCCGATGGTCGAGAACACCTTGGAGGCGCCGATGTCGGAGAAGAGGTCATGGATGTCGAGCTTTTGGATGACCTTGATCGCTTCGGAGGCGGAGGCGCCGGAAAGGTTCGGGAGGTCGTTGACGACGCCGCTTGAGGCGAGGTCGAAGAGGACCTCGACGATCAAGGAGCATTCGCCGTGGGCGGTGATTTCGCCCGCCTCGTTGCGGGTGCTCACAAGCGGCACGCCCTCGAGCTTATCGGGGGTGAATTGCTCGATGTCCGAGCTGATCTTGGAGAAGACGGTGTTGAGGAGGTTGCAGAAATTCTTGTTGGCGACCCCGTCGTCTTTGTCGACCGGGTTCAGGATGGCCGAGCCGGCCAAAGCCTCGAGGAGGACGATGAATTCGTCCTTCTCCTGGACCGCAAGTTCGACGACCGCGTCGATCGAGAAGGAATCGCTCGCGCCGACGAAATCGCGCAGGACGTGCTTGCAATCGACGGCGAGGCTCAGCAATTTGCCGAGCTCTTCCCCGAAGTTATCGCAATAGAAGTCGAGCTTATTGAGGCCGTACGAGGAGAGGTCCACCGCATTGGTGACCATCCGCTCGGAGATCTGAGGAACCGCAAGCCCGAGGATCTCCGATTCGTCGATCTCCTTCAAGGCGTCCTTCAGGGTGGACACGAGGTCGGGGTCGATGCTATGGAGCTTGCCGTCGGGATCGAATTCGATGCCGGCGAGCGAGTCGAGGTTCTTGAGGAAGGCCTTGCCCGCATCGGTCGCGGTGAGGTTGCCCACGAAGTCGAGCATCGCGCCGAATTCGCGCTTGAAATTCACGCGGAGGCAGCTGCTTGAAGTATCCATAAGCGCGGTTTGGGCGTTCGCGAGGTCGACCTGGAGGTCGGCTTTGTTCATGGTTTCCTGAAGGAACGGGACGAGGGACGGCAGCGCGTTATAGATGAGGGCGCTGTCGAGGAAATTCTTGCTGTCGCCGGTGCTGATGCCGGTCTTGGCGTCGACCCCGGTCGGCTCGCCGTTAGCGTCGCGAGCGCCGATCAGGCAATCGATGAGGTCGCCGGCGTGGTCGAAGATGAAGTTGGTCAGCTTACCGGTGACCGCCTCGGAGAAGATGCCGCTTCCGGAAGAGGATTCGCTCGAGGCGTCGATGCGTTTCGATTTGGTCTCGGCGCCGGCGTTGCTCGGAAGCTCATCGAAGATCCCCTTGCTCTGTTCGGCGTCGATCCCGACCATCTCGTGGACGGTGTCGAAGACGATGGTGAGCTCGGAGAACCAGGAGAGTTCGGCCATCTCGTCGTATTTCGGGGCGCCCGATTCGTCATGGGGCAGGAAATCGACCAATTGGATGGTGGACGGGTCGTCGTCCTTGGCCTGATCCTCTTTGGTGGACATGGTGTACATGAGTCCGGCGAGCAGGTGGTTCACGACCGCGTTGTCGGCGATCGACATCGCGTCGTGGAAGGCGGTCTGACTTTCGTCGGAGGAGAAGACTTTGTAGAGCTGGCGCAGGTCGAATATCGGGGATTGGCTGTAGGTATCGGGGAGGACCATGTCGAAGATGTCGGCGTCGAGCAGCTTCCTGTAGAGGCTAGCGACGTTCCCGAGCTGGGCATTCCAGTCGACGCTGTTGTCGGAGAGCCACTTGACGGTGTCTTCGCCGAGGACGCTCTTCACGTCGTCGAGGTTGAGCGCGAGCTCCATCGCGACCGGGAGGGCGGTCTGGACGAGGTCGGTGGAAAGGATGTTGTTGAGGGCGTTGGGGAGCATCGAGGTGCCAAGGATCAAGGCCCACTGCATCCCATCGGTGCCCATCGCGCTGAAGAGGCCGTCGTTGACGAGGCCCGAGCCGACTTCGGCGAAGGTGCCGAGCTCATGGATGAG
>JAILKX010000235.1 GCA_024693415.1 Bacilli bacterium | reverse complement strand
ACCATGGCTTACGTGGAAAGTTCCCCCGAGGGCGTGGGCGAGCGCATGGACATATCCGACATAGGCTCGGGTAAAACTCACCCCAGCGAGGTAACTGGCCTCAAGCATGTTGGCGCGCGGAGTTTCTTCTTCGGGTTTTTCGTAGAACGCGATCAGGTTCTCATGGATCAGCTGGACCGCCTTCACGGCGTACGCTTCGGTCTTGCCCGTCCCAGATCTGCCGATATAGCTCTCGACGGCGTGGGTCAGGGCGTCCATTCCGGTCGCGGCGATCGTCTTCGGCGGCAATTGCTTCAGGAAATCGGGCTCCAGAATCGCGGCATCGGGCACAAGGCGCGGGGACATCATCGCGAATTTGTGGTTATGCTCAGGATCGGTGATGACGGCGGCAAGCGTCGCCTCGGACCCCGTCCCGGCGGTCGTCGGGACCGCAATATGGGGATAAAGCTTCTTGCCGACGCTTAGGGGAACGCCGAAATCGCTCATCTTCTTCTTCGGATAGGCGACCCTAGCAAGGATGCCTTTCGCGGCGTCCATCGCCGAGCCCCCGCCGATCGAGATCAAGCCATCGCACCCATTTTCGAGGAACGCCTTCGCCCCTTCTTCGATGCAGGCGAAATCGGGGTCGGGCTTTGAGCCATCGTAATAGGCGAAGTCGATGCCACTATCCTTCAAGGCGTTGACGACCGCGTCGCGGATGCCGTTTTTGGCGACGGTCTTCCCGGTCACGATCAGCGCCTTCTTGACGCCTAACTCCTTCAAAATCGAAGGCACGTCCCCAACGGATTCGTATTTCTTGGGTTCGCGGAAGTTCAAAAAGAACGCGGCCAGGTACATGATTTTCTGGAAGGTTCTGCAATATGCGCGGTAGAAGATGTTCATATCCCTGTCCCCTTATAGCATCGGCGCGATGACGCGGAGCATCGCCCAATAGAAGCGGTTCCTCTTCTTCCAGCGATGGAAGGTCTCAAGGCTGATGCGGTCGCTTCTTGAGACCGCCTCCTCGAAGTCGGATGACATGTCCTTGATCGAAGGATCATCGACTAGGAAGACGCCGTTTTGGAGGTCGAGGTAGAGGGCGCGGTAATCGAGGTTGATCGAGCCGACCGAGGCCATGCGGTTATCGGTGATCGCCATCTTCTCATGGACGAAGCCCGGGGTGAACTCGTAGATTTCGACGCCCGACTCAAGGAGCTTTTCGTAGTAGGACCTCGTAAGGTTGAAGACCGCCCGCTTATCGGGGATCTTCGGCACGAGGATGCGGACGCGCGTGCCGCGTTCCGCCGCGCAGATGAGCGCGTTTTCGGTGACCTCATCCAAAATGAGGTAAGGCGTGACGACGTCGAAGCTTTCCTTCGCGTCGCCGATCATCGCGAGGTAGATCTTCTCGCCCATGTTCTCGCCATCGAATGGGATGTCGCCATAGGGCTGGATGAATCCGGTGCCGCTAGGCGCTTCCGGTAGCTCGTTCTGATAGGGCGACGGCACGAATTCGCCGACCGTGCCCTTCTCGCTTGGATAGAAGGAGGAGACCCAGTTCTCCAAGAACATGCGGGTGAAGTTATTGACCGCTTCGCCGCGCACCATGATAACGTTATCCTTCCATAGGCCGAAGGGCTTATCGATGTTGACGTATTCGTCGGATAGGTTGAACCCGCCGGTGAAGCAGGTATGGCCATCGATGTCGAGGATCTTGCGGTGGTCGCGGTTGTTCATGCGGACGTCGATGAGCGGGCGGATCGGGTAAAAGCATTCGCCCTTGATGCCGCGGGCCTTGAGTTCGCGCCAATAGAGCATCGGGGCGTGGCGGAGGCTTCCGAAGTCGTCGTAGATGAACCTGACGTCGACCCCCTCCTCGACCTTTTTCTCGAGTTCGGCGAGGACCGTGTCATAGAATTCGCCGCCGGGATGGATGATGAAGAACTCGACGAAGATGTAGTGCTGCGCCTTTCTGATCTCTTCAAGGATCACGGGCCACGCGTCCTCGACCCGCCCGAAATAGACGGCGTCGGAGCCGCGGCAGATCTTATCGCCGTGGGCCCGCTCAATGAGGCGGGCGATGCCAGCCGCGTCGGGGTTCTGCTTTTCCAGCTCTTCATAGACCTTCGGATCGGAGGGCTCTTTGGGCAATACGTTGCCCCACCGCTTCTCGCTGCGCTTGGCGGTCCATTTCGTCATCTTGTTGGCGAAGGCGAGGTACATCACTAGCCCAGCAATAGGCAGTGAGATCACGATCATGATCCAGGTCAATTTGAACGGGCTCGCCGATTTCGAGGAGAAGATATAGAGGCAGCATGCCACGTCGGAGATGAATAGCAGCAGGATCAAGGCATAGCCGAGATTGGCGGTCGCCGAGATCCTCGCGATCCAGATAAAAAGAAAAAGGAACCCAAGGAACTGGGCCAATATCAGCAAGAAAAAAGGAAGCTTGGGCAAAAGCAAGCGCATGATGCTGGTTTTCTTCCTTCTTCTGCGCCTCATAGGCTCTTGGCTTTTCTGATTCTTGTGAACTCCAGGTACTCCTGATAGGAAAGGCGGCATTCCTCAAGCAGCAGGAAGAAGCATTCCGAGATCAGGGAATATGGGACTTGGCGGCGGATGACGTAGGTGAATTCGTTCTTCTTCTCTTTGGGGACGCGGTTCTCAAAGAATTCGAGACAATCCTCCATCGAGGCGACCTTCTGCGCCTCGGCGACGGTGAGGGGCGAGGTCCTTTGCGGCGCGCGGAGGGCCGGCATGTAGGCGATGGCCTTGCGCAAAACGAAGCGGTCGAGCGAGTCGATCGGAAGCGCGTCGATGTTTTCCTTGCCGACGAATACGTGCCCCACCATTTCCGGCGGGAAGCGGAGCGGGGTCGATTCCTCGCAGATCAAGGGGATCATCACGTCGCGGGCGCCGTCGGAACGGATGTCGAAAGACGGGGTCAGGCGGTAAGTGAAGCGGACCTGGGCATTGTATTTGACCTCAAGGAGGCGTTTGGCTTTCTCTTCGACGCTCCCGCCTTCGCTTATCTGGCCGCCGGGAAAGTGATATGGCGTCGGGATGCCTTTTCCCGAGTCCAATTTGCGGCAAAGGAGGAAGCGGCCGGAACTATGGATCAAAGCCGCGACGAAGATATGGGTTGCGTCATTAATTTTCATCAACGTTTATTCTATTGAATAATGCGGCGTTTGTGAACTGCCCAAAAGCCCCAATCCAGCCATAAGGCTGAAAAAGTATGGGTCAGAAGGGGTCGCTATACTTGTTCTTCTCGCCGAAGCGCACCCCGGAATGGTCCAATCCGCCGATGTAGGCGACGAGGTCTCCATAGGCGTCTTCGCCCCGCCTCAAGCGATCGAAAACCTCTTTCCCTTTTTTGAAGTCTAAGATCGAAAATCGATACAGGTCCCCCACGGATTCGTTATGAACCGCTCCCGTATCTGGGTTCTTCCACTCGCGGTGGACCGCGTTTTCGACGTCGCGCAAATCGGCTTCTTTGGTATCGGGCGGCGTGCTGAATGCGAAGAGCATCGACCGCTTTCCGAAGATCTTCCACATCTTCCTTTTGATTCCGCGCTTCGACTTCAGCAGCCGCATCGCAAGGCGATAGGTCCTCGCGGCGTGGAGGAAGCAGTTCTTCGCGGTATGTTCGGGATCGGCGGAAACGTAGAGGGCGCTGATCTTCTTGAGGATCGGACGCGGGCAATCGAGGACCCTATGGGTATCGATCTTGACGCCCGCCTGCTTCATGGCATGGCTATCGAGCAGCGCTTCGAAATAGAGGTGGTCGAAGGCGTGGCCTTCCCTTAGGTGGCCCTCGCTATCGAAGCCGGTGCGATAGTAGACGAAAGGATGGAAGGTCCTATCCATCGCGTAATGGGCCAATAGCCCGACCACATAGGAATAGAGTTCATCGTCTTCCGCGGACAGCGAAATCATCTTCATCCAAAGCGGCGCGGAGTCAATCCGATGGAGATATGATCCGTATTTGATCATTTTGAAGCGTTTCGCGATGAAGGGATTCAGGCAGAACGGGCGGAAGAAAAAGGGGTCAGGTCCCTGGGCGCCTAAGGCGAAGGGATAGAAGTCCGAAACCTCATCCTTCACGGATAGGGCAAAGCAATAATGGGTCGCTAATGAAGGCATAGGTCAATTCTGCGGCAGCCAATTGTTCTGCGTCTTCTTCTTTTTGTGTGGGCGAAGGTAGCGCGCATTGCGCTCAGCCACCTTCTCCTCGTATTTGCGCATCATGATGCCGATCTTCTCGTCGAGCTGAACGCCCATGAGGTCGAACGGATATATATAGATATTGGATAAAGGCGTGGCGACGATCAGGAAGATCAGGTGGGTGGCGTTGGCGATCACGAACACCACGCACATCGTCGTCGTGATCTCCACGTACTCGGAATTGGTGAGCATGAAGTAGGCGAGGTGGTTCAATCCGACCTGATAGGCGATGACGAGGATGTGGACGAGGTAGAACCGCCATAGCTTCCACCAGTTGCCGCGGCTAAGGTCCTTCATGTTCGAAGCGCCGAGGAAAGCGAGCGCCACCGGGATCACGAAGCCCGGGACCATCAGGATGCTCGGATTATCGTAGATGGTGCTTACGACGAACGAGGAGACGAACACCAACAGATAGATGAATCTTCCCAGGAAGCCGCCGAATTTCGATTTGCAGCTATACGACAGGAAGAAATAGATCGGCATGGTCAGCAGGTAGATGACCCCAAGCGGCATGTAGACGTTCGAATGCCAGCACGGGATGTCGAGCTTAAACAATACCGGGGCGACGCCCAATGCGTAGACCAGCCACAATCCGGCGAGGGCGCTCCACAAGGTTGCCTTCGAGGCGGGGGATACGACGTATTTCTGCTTGAATTGGCCGCGGAATGCCTCGGCGAGATCCACGGTATCGGGATGCTCGTATTCGGCGAACACCGGCACGTAGACCATCACCAGCAGCGTCAAGCCCTTCGTATCGGGCATCAAGAACCCGGTCGTCTCGGTCATGCCGTGGATCATGAACGTCAGGAAGAAGAGCAGGGACACCATGCCGGTCGAAGAGCCCTTCATGATGGTTTTGATGTCCTTCGTCAGGAACACGATGATCGTGATGCCGTAGATCGCGATGCGGAAGAACCCGCCGGCGGCCAGCGAGTGGGCGATGCCGTTATGGGCCCAATATAAAGGCACGGGGTCGCTGAATTTGGCCCAGGCATTGCCAAGGAGGAAGTAAATGTTCACCTCGCCGAGTCCGAATATCTTGGCGATCTGGGTGTCGAGCATATCGTAGGCGCCGATCCAGATCTCGGTGCGGTCTTCGAGGAAGGTTCCCTCGACGCGGCGGGAAAGCGCCTCGAGGAAGTTGCCGTAAAGCTTGGTGAAGATGTTGTTGCGCAGGCCTTCGTTGTCGCTGCCCCTCGCGATGGTGAGGAAGACGAGCATCGCCGCGATCAGCAGCACGCCCAAGATGTCCTTGACCTTATGGTATTTGAAGGTCTGGAAGAAGCGATACACCAAGAAGGCGGAGACGAAGATGATGGAGGCGATGATCGAGGTCTTGGACAGGGTGATGAGGTTCGCGAGGAAGAATATGCCCATCAATATGTAGTTCCAGAAATGGCGCGACTCGCACTGCAGATATCCCAAACAGCAGATGCCTAAAAGCAGAATGGTGCCATACGTGTTGCGGTTATTGAAGCAGCTCGATACAAAGTCATTCGTGGTGATCTCGGCGTGGATATCTAAATATTTCTTGTAGATCTCCTGCTCGTTGACGATCGACCAAACGATGACGAACGCGGTGACGAAGACGGTCGCGTAGAAGACGAAATTCAACGCATGCTTGCCCCGAAGTATCTGCGGAAGCAATGCGAACACCATGTAGAAGTAGACGCAAGACATCCCGAACATGCAAAGCTCGCGGATCCGCTCCGTGTTCGTGATCGAGAAGACGTACCCCTGCTGCTCGCCGGTGAAGCGGGTTATGACGCCTACCTTGGTCTCCGGAAAGGCCAAAATCGCTATCACGTCCCCCACGAATAGCATCAGGAAGAGGATCAGGAGGAAGGGCTTCACCTTCGCTCCGCCATAGCGGTGGGACAGGAAGATGAAGGTCAGACTGGAGAATACGGCCGCCGCAAGCGTCAAAAAGAATTCGGGATCGTTCATCCAGAGGTTATTCGGTTCGTTGAAGAAGGCGATCGATTCGTTCAGGAAAGCGCCAATGACCACCGAAATGATGAAAAAGAGATAGAGCAGGACCCTCATTCGGCCCTGCGCACCCTTTCTCATCTCGCGATAGGTGTTCACGGATTCCATAGGCTAAAGGATAACGCAAAAGACCTGCGCTTTCAATTCGCGCAGGTCTCCTGCATGCTCACGGGTGACGGAATCAGTCCTCGGAAGCTATTTTGATTGCTTTTGCGAGCCCCGGGATCTTTGGGGTGGGGACGCAGCTGAACGCAACCCTCACCAAATGTTCGGATGAAGGGACGACAAAGATGTTTTGGTCTTTGAGCTTAAGGGCCGTGGCGAAGGCATCGGGCACCACTGCAGTGGCGAAGAAGCCGTGCTTGTAGGGTTCCAGTTTCAGCCCCACTTCATTCGCTTCATTGATGAAAATCGATGCACGTCCCTCAATGGTTTTGCGATTTTCCTCTATCCAAGACTTCAATTTCGCAATCTCTTCTTGGCTCGCGAAGGCATCTCTTAGGATGCTCATGGCCATCATATTGCAGTTGCTCCAGCAAGCCCTGGCCGACTGCTTGATCCTCGCATAGGAATCCTTGCCCATGTTGAGGAGGCTTAGCGCACCAAGACGCAATCCATAGATCGAGAAGGTCTTGGAGAAAGAGGAACAGACGTAAATCGGAACGCTCGAGTCGATCTTGGCGATCGCGTCGGCAATCCGTTTGGATGCGCCTGGCCCCGCGAAATCGAGATAGGCGATATCGAGGATGAGCGCGGATTCCTCGTTCTTCATATTGAGGAGGTCCACCACCGCATTCCAATCGGTTTCATCCATCGAATAGCCGGTCGGATTATGGCACGGGTCATTAATGATGAGACAGGGTTTGCTCGAGCTGAGGAAAGCTTTCCTCATCGAGCGGATATCAAGCCTTCCGCCCTCGAAGTTATTGATTTGCTTCAGCGTTAGGCCGTGGAATTTGGCGATCGTGAAGTAATTGGGCCAGCAAACGGACAGGACAATAGGTTCAAAGCCTGCAAGCTTAATGTCATGGAACGCGAGCGAAATCGCGCCGGTTCCGCCCGGAGTCGCGCAGGTCCTTGGGGTTTCGAAGCGGTCGGCATCTTCGCCGAAGAACCATGGCAGGACCCGCTTGATATAGCCTAGCTCACCGGCGATCGACGAATAGGCAAAGTAATTTTCATTGACATAATTGGCACTAGAGAAAATCGGGGCGACTGGCAGCTTGCCCTCATCGTCGAAAAACATGCCGATCGTCGCATTGGTGATGTCGATGCCTTGCGCTGCGCGCGCTTTGGCCTCTTGATTCAAAGTAAGGATCAAATCGCTTGGGACGGCCATCAATAGACCCCCTGCGCGATCATGGCCTCAGCGACCTTCTTGAAGCCATAGGCATTGGCGCCGAGGAGCAGGTTGCCCTCGTCGCCGAGCTCCTTGGAGGTGGCGAAGCAGTTGGCGAAGATGTTCTCCATGATGCCCTTGAGCCTCTGGTCGACCTCCTCGGCGGACCAGGACAGGCGGAGCGAGTTCTGGCTCATCTCGAGGCCGCTGACGGCGACGCCGCCGGCGTTGCTCGCCTTGCCAGGGCTATAGGCGACCTTCTTCTCGATGAAGAGCTTCTGCGCCTCGGGGGTGCAGGGCATGTTGGCGCCCTCGAAGACGCCGATGACGCCGTTCCTGATGAGGGCCTCGGCCGCTTTTCCGTCGAGCTCGTTCTGGATGGCGCAGGGCAATGCGACGTCGCATTTGACGCTCCAAATCCCCGCAGAACCGGCGTGGAACTCTGCAGAACCGCGCTTTTCCGCGTATTCTTCGATCCGGCCCCTATGGCCGAGCTTGATGTCCTTGATGAGGTCGAGGTCGATGCCCTCGGGGTCGTAGACGTAGCCCGAGGAGTCGCTCATGGCGACGACCTTGCCGCCGAGGTGGCCGACTTTCTGGGCCGCGAAGATCGCGACGTTGCCGGAGCCCGAGACGACGACGGTCTTGCCTTTGAAGGAGTCGTTCCTCATGACGTTGAGCGCCTTCTCGGCGAAGTAGCAGAGGCCGTATCCGGTGGCCTCGGTCCTGATGAGCGAGCCGCCGAAGGAGAGGCCCTTGCCGGTGAGGACGCCCTCGTACCTGCCGGTGAGGCGCTTATACTCGCCGAACATGTAGCCGACCTCCCTCGCGCCGACGCCGATGTCGCCGGCCGGGACGTCGCAGTTCGGCCCGACGTGCCTGTAGAGCTCCTGGACGAAGGCCTGGCAGAAGCGCATGACCTCGGCGTCGCTCTTGCCGTGGGGGTCGAAGTCGGAACCGCCCTTGCCGCCGCCCATGGGGAGGCCGGTGAGCGAGTTCTTCAAAATCTGTTCCAAAGCGAGGAACTTGAGCACGCTTTCGTTGACGGATCTGTGGAAGCGGATGCCGCCCTTGTAGGGGCCGATCGCGTTGTTGCCCTGGATCCGGTAGCCGCGGTTCACGCGGACCTTGCCGGAATCGTCGGTCCAGGCGACCCTGAACTTGATGATCCTGTCGGGCTCGACGAACCGCTCGAGGATGTTCTGCCTCTCGATCTCGGGATTCGCCTCGACGGCGCCCTCAAGGGACGGGAGGATCTCCTCGGCTGCCTGCAGGAACTCCTTCTGGTCGGGATAGCGTTCCCTGAGCCCTGCCAAAACTTCTTCGATGTACTTATTCATGGCGAATCTCCTTTTTCAAAACAACCCTTGCATTATAAGGTTCATATAGAAAATCTAAAGCGGTTTTTTCAGAAATTTTTGCCTACTTTTCTTTACGCGTCTCCGAATGTTTCTTATTTTTTGTTGCCTTTTTCCGAATTACTAAATCATTATTATTAAATATAGCATCCGACAGATATGGCAAAGAAAGAACCCAACAACAAAAACAGCAAGCGCGAGCAGACCCTCTTCGCCGAGATGGCCCGCATTTTCTTGCCGCGCCTCGCGATGAAGGATTTCGGGATCTCGAAGAAGGATTTCCGCAAGGTTCAGGACTCCACGAGCATGCACATGTCCTTCATCTCCTTCGTCGGGGCTTTCGCGTCGCTTGTCTGCGGCATTTTGTTCCTCATCTTCTGCTTCACCGGCGTATGGCTTCCCGAAACGGTCAACCGCTACGTCTTCATCGGCTGCTATTCCCTGATCATCGGATCGGCTTTGTCGATCGTGCTGCTCGGCATATCGCTATTCAGCATCAAAACGACGAAGGGGCTGCGCGTCACCGGCGACATCCTATTCCATTTGGCGATCGCGGTCGCGATCATCGAGTTCGTCCACGCCGACCTCATCAACGGGAGCCTGAGCTCGACCGACGCGATCTCCGCGGCGGTGATCCTGCTCATCCCGCTCATCCTCTGCCAACCCGGCTATTGGGGCGAATCGGTCGCCATCAACGGAACCCTCGCCATACTGCTCGGCGCGCTGTTCATCTACGGCTATTACCAATACGGAATGAGGTCGCTCGAATCCTATCTGATGACCGACGTCGGGTTCCTGTTCGCCTGCTATTGCGCCTATTCGGCTTACACATATGTCGAATTGCAGCGGTTCTACATCGAATTCCGCAACGCCGAATTGCTCTCAAGGTCCACCCACGATACCCTCACCGGCGCCAGGAACAGAAACGGCCTAAGGCTCTACCTTGAGGACCACCTGAACATCTGGCCCGATAGGAAGGAAACCGTGCTGGCCGTCATGCTCGACATCGACGACTTCAAGCTCTATAACGACTCCTATGGCCACCTCCAAGGCGACGATGTGCTCGTCGAGATCTCCGAGGCGCTAAGCAACCTGAAGGACTTCCCCCACGCCCATCTGTTCCGCTATGGCGGCGAGGAATTCCTAGTCATCCTCTCCCACGTGAATGAAGATCGGGCGAAGGAAGCGATCGAGGCGATGCGAAAAGCCGTCGAGGATCTGAAGTACCCGGCCCCAAAGGGAGCGCCCTGCGAATACATCACGATCTCCCTCGGCGGAGCCCTGTGGAAAGTCGGGGACGACTACTCCTTCCATAGCCACGTGGAAGACGCTGACGAAGCGCTTTACGAGGCGAAGAGCTCCGGCAAAAACTGCTGGAAGATACGCGTTAAAATAGATGACGAAGGGGCGTCCTGAGCGGCGCCTTTTTAAGTTCCGCCGATGGAAACTGCTTACCTTTTTCGGCAGAACTTTAAGATTAATTAAAGATTACTTAAAGTTTATTGCGCGCCCCTTGCGCACACGATAAATAATTGACTGTAAAAAGCAAAACCAGAGCGATCTGGCGACGCAAAGCTAAAGGGTCTTCCGCTAGGAACAGACAGCCAGTTGCCTTCCAGAAACGAAAGGTGCTGGCCTTTTCTCACAATGAGGGTTACCCGCAAAACGAATCTCAAAATTCTCGCGGGGGTGCTGATGTGCGTTTTCTTATTGTTTTCCGTCTTCGCCGGCTCCATCGCCTGGTTCAACGTGACGCAGGCCGCCACCAATAACGCCAACGAGATGGGAATCGGCACCATCAACGGATGCCTATCCTCGATCACGTTCCATAACTTCCTTTCCAAGACCCGTGACAGCACTTCGGGCGATCCGACCTCTTTCACCTTTGATTCCACCGCTTCCGGCACCATTACCTATGACTGGTCCGCGAAAGATGCCACCTTCACTGCGACATCCGAAGGCGATACGAGCATTGCCTTGAATACCTATGAACCGCTCGATAAAGAGCAGCCCCTGCTTCTGATATTCCATTTGGACCAAGCCTATGAAGCGGGGAACGGCACCATTTCCATCAGCGCGACCGCGGAAGGAGATGGATTCATCGGTGAAAAGAACGCCGACGCCACCCCGAAATACGACCTGGACAGCAGCGACGTCATCTACAAAACGGTCAGCGACGTCAATTATTACTGGCTATCCTCCGTCGTTCAGTTTTACAACATTTCCTTTGAGGACGATTCCCTGTCGTATACCTACGCGTTAACGAGCGACTACGCCACCTCGGCAAGCCTTCCGCTCCTTGAAAGCAGCGAATCGAAATTTACGACCGCCGACAACGAAAACGACACCTGTTCATTCAGCAACACCGCCAGTTTGTATTCCTCGACAAGCGGGGATACCGTCAAGAACATCGGGGTCGTGATCGACTATTATCCAGACGCCATCGAATACATATATTCAACCTATCTCGGCAACAGCGTTCTTGAGACCACATATGACGGCTACATGAATTTCTGGTGCGATTGGTCCACGGAGGTCATCTGACATGAAACTCTCCAATCGCGCCAAAATAATGCTGGGCATAGCATCTTTTTCCTTGGTTTTGGGAACGGCGGGAACGATTGCGTGGTTCGGTTCTGGAGCGAACATTGCCACAGACGACTCACCGATTTCCGGGCAGACCGAAGGCGCCTATTTCGCATACGGGGACGGATCGGCGGACAATCCCTATGGAATTTCCAAGCCGCGCCACCTCTATAATCTGGCGTGGCTGACGTACCTAGGATATTTTTCAAGCCAGACGTATTTTGAATTGGCGAACGACGTTTCCATGAGCGAGTGGTCCATCCCGCCAATCGGGACGACGGACTATCCGTTCGTCGGCTGCTTCAACGGCAACGGTTACACGGTGAGCGACTGCCTAACCTCGAATGATTTCACCGATTTCGGAACCAAACACCCAGGCGCGGTCACCTCGGACAACTTCGATTCCAGCGCGGTAAAGATCGTCGGCTTTTTCGGCGTCGTCGGCGAATTGGCCGATGACCTGTATGCGGGAACGTATGACTCGTCCGTCAATACGATTTCCAATTTGGATTTAACGGATATCACCGTCAAAACCGCTTCAGCGGACACCCTGATCGGCATCGCAGCCGGATATGTCGACGCCTCAATCTCCGGCGTGACGATAGGCGGGGATGCGACGATCGACGTAAGTGGGCAGACGAGCACCGCCTTCGACAGCACCCTTACCACCAACCTCTCCGATTATGGGCTGGTCGGGTATGCGACGGCGGATTGCATCACCGAAGCATCCGATGTTTCTGAATATAGCCAAGGGATATCGGCGCAATACACGAACGCTTCTTGGGCCGGCGGCTCAGGTTTCGGCGGCAGCTTGAAAGTCGATGAGATCTTGCTGAGAATGTATAAACTAGGTACTTTGCACGGCACCAGCAGCAGCGGATCATACACCTATAGCGACACATACGAATCGCTTTACGTTGGCAACAATCAAGGGGCCACGCTAGTCGACCCGCAAACCAAAAAAGTAACCTATCAATGCGGTAACGGAACTGTGCTTCCATTCACCCTTGAAAACGATGCCACATCGGATGATACGTCATCCACGGAATATGTGACGCACTCAGAAAACAATACCGGTTACGTGATCGGCAGCAATTCGGACACCGTTTACAAAAGCGGACACGGAAGCGTTTCCAGCGTCTTGAAGATCGCTTCGATAAACCAAAGCTATTTCTCGGCCTCCTACTCAAGTTCATACGGAGATGGCTCTTCGGTGGAAATCTTGACTCCGGTCGACCCCTCCGCTACTTTCAGCACGACCTCAACATCCGCTTTCTGCGTCGTTGAAGATGGCTACAACACCGTTTCGGGAGGCTCTCGTTCCGATACCGGCACCGCCACGCTTTCCAGCTATAGTTCAAAATCCCTTACCGACCTTGGTTTCGCGGATACAAAGAAATACGCTAAAGCAAGGGATTATCTAAATACAACTTTCACCGAAGACACCTATATCAGCGGAATGCGTTTCGACTCGATTTGCGCGAGCGCTACCGACACACTGACGGTTGATTCCTCTTTCACGACCCAGATTTACGATACCAATTTAACAGACGCAACCAATGGCTATGAATTCCCGTATTCGTGCGTTGACTTCAACCTAAAAGAAAGCGGATATATCGACTTCTTCGCCGGAGCGACCACGAATAGCGGCGGATCGATCAAGTGCTTCTTCAGCCTTTATTCCATTCAAAGAGACGCGAATAACAGCATCACCGCGGTCACCGAAATCAATTCGATTTACGAGAACACCAATGAAGCAACCATGGAAGAATATCCTTATATTTATTACAGCGATACAAGCGGAACGACCATCATCGAAGACGGCTATACCTCAAGCACGGTTACGCAGGGGGATAAAGTCTACGACATGCGCTACGTCAACTACTCTTCCTCAAGTACATATTTCTTGCAAAACGCAATATTCTTTTACGAGATTCCGGTCAACAAAGGCGAATATGCGCTAAGCGGCCCGACGAGCAAGCCTACGGGCGGATATCTGATTTACCTCGACATCGGCGCGAACGGCGTCCAGCAGGACGTGGTCGAGGCATATGCCGTCACCACGAACAAAACCTCGGTGGATTACGCCTATCCAAACGGCGTCGATTTCGCCACGACCGACCTAGAAGGAACTAGCGGCGGGGAAACCCTTGGCATTATCATCGCTTCCGACATCAGCGGGACGGTGGCGTTCACCGTTTCCGGGACGACGATCACGTATGCCTCAGACGTATCGACGGAATACGCTTTTGCCGTCAAAGAGGCCACCACCGCAACCGGTCAAGACCCACCGACGAACAGCATCGTCGAAGCCGAGACAATAACGCGAACCACAATCGTTCACATAGTCACCGTCGAGTCGGTGGAATGGGATATCGCTTACACCCAAGATGTCAGCACAAGCGATGGCACCTTAGGCGAAAAGACATACGATTACATCCTCAATGCAGGCGTTGCGGACACCGAGGCGAATATTCCCGATTCATTGAGCAACAACCTCGTTTCGATTGAATCCATGCTCGCCGAAACGATAATCGTGTTGACGCGCACCGCAGGAACCACTGAATTCGAAACAACCGCGGAATTCGATTCGACCGATAATACGATCGTCGCCCT
This sequence comes from Bacilli bacterium, assembly GCA_024693415.1. Next base: position 555 of record JAILKX010000235.1, on the reverse strand, counting down.
CACCTCAGAGCTTGGCGACGCAACGGTCAGCGCCGGTAGCAAAGCCAACGGATATACGTTCACGCTAAACAGCGCTTCGATCTAACGCGGAGCAAAACATCGCCTAGGCGTTCGGCAAAACGAACGCCTTATCTTTTGAATTTCGATACACGTCCCCCGCGGATTACAAAAAACGAGGATCGATCGCGGTCCTCGTTTTGCATGTTTCGGATAATCTTATTCGGCGCCTCTGCCAAGGGTTGATCCGCCTCTAACGTATTCAGCGTCGAAGCTTGAGATCTTGTCGACGAGCGAGTCGTTCAGCATATCGGTGAGCATATTCATCGCCCTCCGGCCGACTTCTGACATATCGATGTTCATCGCCGAGAGGGTCGGGCGGAAGATGCGGGCGTACTTGGTGCCGACGATCGAGATGACCTCGACGTCTTCGGGAACCTTTAGCCCGGAGTCGAGCGCGGCGTTCATGACGGCGGCGGCGATCGAGTCGCGGTAGCAGATGAAGACGCCTTTGGATTCGGTCTTGAAGATGTGGATGAAGTCGCTGTAGGTGCGGCG
>JAILKX010000226.1 GCA_024693415.1 Bacilli bacterium | reverse complement strand
CAGAGGAGCAATGAGCTCAATCCCCCATATCCCGTGAACCAGCGGGCCCTGCGCGACCATGGGCCGAACAATCCGATCGGCGATCAGTTCATCGATTATGTCGCGGATGTCTTGCGCCCGCTCATCAACAAGACCTTCAGGACCGACGCTAGGTGGGAAGCTACTGGAATCGGCGGTTCGTCGATGGGCGGCATCATGGCGTATTACGCCTATTTCCGCCGCAACGACGTATTCGGCTTCTCCATGAGCTTCTCGATCCCCGTCTTCTTCTATGGCAAGAAGCGGTGGGGCGAGCTGCTCGAAGAGTGGGGCCTGAACCCCGAAGAGCATGGAAAACTCGCGATCTTCGTAGGCGGCGACGGCTTCGAAAAGCGGTTTGTCGTCGGGTGCCGTTGGACCGTCGAAAGGATGCGCCAAGCGGGATTTGGCGAGGGACAGGTATGCTTTTTCGAGGATCCCGAGCTCCCGCATCACGAGGAAAGCTGGGCCAAGTATTCTGAGCCATCCCTCCGGTTTTGGCTCGAGGGTTTAGACTAAAAGTAGCAAGCGCGCGCAAGCGCGTTTATAATGAGTTAGAATTCCAACAAAGAGGTAAGGATATGCTGGCAATTGGTATTGATATCGGGGGAACCTCGATCAAAGTCGGTTTTGTGAACGAAAAAGGCGAGATCGTCCATCGTTTTAGGCTTGCCGTGAACCATGATATCGGCCAAGTCCGCATGATGCGCGACCTCGGCGAGCTCGTGAATCAGGAGATTGCGGACGCTGGCCTCACCGCCAAAGATTTCATCGGCGTCGGCGTCGGCTGCCCCGGCTGCATCAACACCGTGACCGGCCGCTGCGATTTCTCCGGCAACCTCGATTGGCACGACCTCGACATCGTCGGCATGATCAGCTCGACGGTCGGACTCCCGACGAGGGTCGCCAACGACGCCAATGCCGCGATGCTCGGCGAAGCGATGTTCGGCGCCGGCAAAGAATACAAGAACCTGATCCTTTTGACCCTTGGCACCGGCGTAGGCGGCGGCATTTACATCAACGGCAAGCTCTACGAAGGCAATGAGGGCAAAGGCGCCGAAATGGGGCACATGATCGTCCGCATGCATGGTCGCAAATGCACCTGCGGCTCCCATGGCTGCTTCGAAACCTATGCTTCGGCGTCCGCTTTGATCGCCGACACGAAGAAGGCGATGCTTAAGCACCGCGATTCGAAGATGTGGGACTATGTCCACGGCGATATCGATGACGTCAACGGCGCCACCGCCTTCGAATGCGCGAAGCTTGGCGACGAAGTCGCGGCAGAAGTCGTGAACACCTATGAGTATTACCTCGCCATCGGCATCCTCAATTACTGCAATATCTTCCGACCCGACGCCGTCATCCTCGGCGGAGGCATCTCTGGCCAGCGCGAATATCTGACTAGACCCATCGAAGAGAAGCTGGCCGCCCGCCACTATGGCTTCCCGATGTGCCCGAGGGTTCGCGTATTCGTTTCCGAGCTCGGCAATGACGCCGGCATCCTCGGCGCCGCGTCCTTGGCGTTCGAAGCCGCAAGATAAAAATTCGCATCAGTATCCGGCCTTGATACCTTCAAGGCCGTTTTATTTTTTCTTTTTGCGTGGGCTGTCAATTTATTACCCATAAATAATCTAGGTTGCTATAATACTTATATGAGCCTGATAAATATGAATGAGTCCGTAATGGAGAGCGAGTTCTGCCTCATCGCAAGCGTCGATCGCGAGTCAGACAAGATCTCCATTATTTTCGAAAACGATTGGTTTAAGGAAAAACTCGGCAAAGCTGATACATTTACCGAAATGGGGGCCATCGCAAGCGACCTCGTCGATTTCGAATACAAGGCCCCGTTCTCCCGAATTCGGATACTGAATGGCTTTAACGAAAAACGCTCCCTGGTCTTCAAAAGCGAGCTGGACAATTGGTACAGGATTACCCTCTATCCAGTCGGTGATAAGCAGGTCATCATCACCGTCGTCGATTACAGCGACGGCTTCAACGCCTTCCTCAAATCATCGAGGAAGAAGGTCAACAACACCGCCTCCGTCATCCATGACCTTTTCAAGAGCAACTACGTGTTCGCCTTCATCGTCTATCCGAAGAGCGACAAGATCATCTATTACGTCTTCAATGGCGAGAAGGAGCTCGTTGAGGTTCCCGAAGACCGTTCCTGGACGAGAACTTACGGCGATTATGGCCGCACCCTCCACCCCGATGACCGTCAGCGCTTCTATGAAGCCACCCATTTCGGCGACTTCACCGACATGAAGGAGAATGACCAGATCGAAGTCATTTTCCGCTCGATGATCCTCGAGAAGGAATACCGCTGGTACCGCGGCCTCATCATCGCCCGGGTCGTCAAGAACGTGAAGCATGACCCGGAGCTTGGCGTCATCGCCTTGATCAGCGATATTTCCAACGAAATCGGCGAGCGCGAGAAGCTGCAGGTCAAGTCCATCACGGATTCCCTGACCGGCCTCCATAACCGCACCAGCATGGACGACAAGATCGAAGGCTGGGCCGAAGCAAGCGACCCCTGCACCGTCGTCTTCATGGACATCAACGATCTGAAGAAGACAAACGACGAACAAGGCCACGAGGCGGGCGACGATTTGATCAAATCGGTCACCTCCTCGATGAAGGTCTTCACCGATGCCGGATTCGATGTATTCCGCTATGGCGGCGACGAGTTCTTGGCCATCGGCGAGGATATGCCCGATAAGGATATCGACCGCATCGTCTGCTCTTACCTAAGCGATTTGGAAAAGAAGGGCCTTGAGGACCGCGTCGCTTACGGCGTCGTCCACGGCCGCCCCAAGAAGGAGCTCGGCGCCATCATCCACGCCGCCGACTCGAGGATGTACGACAAAAAGAAAGCGATGAAGTGCGAGCGCGCGCACGGTAAATAAGAGGCGAATTCGCATACACGTCCCCTTCGGATTTGAATGATAGCCGCGATTCCGCGATGTGAATCGCGGCTTTTATACCGCGCATGCGCGCATGCGCGCATTATAAAAATAATATTGAAGGGAAGATGTTTAATTCTTATAATGTTCCTCGCGCCATAAAGCGCACTGCCCGAGTGGTGGAATGGTAGACGCGGCGGACTCAAAATCCGCTGGATGATGAATCCGTGGGGGTTCGAGTCCCCCCTTGGGCACCAATCGCAATGAATCCACGCCCTATGCGGCGTGGTTTTCTTTTCTGGCGAAGTCGACGTTTGGGACCTTGCGGAGCAATAGGTTCACAAGCACATATAGCGCCAGCGCCGTCAAGGCGGCCATTATCATGCCAAACGCCGTGTCGCTTAGGAAATGCGCGCCGTTGACGATGCGGGCAAAAGCGACAACGATCGAAAGAAGCAGCACGGCGCTCACGCCGATCCAATGCACCAGCTCATTGTCCTTCGTCTTTTTGAAGGCGGAGAAGATGACGGGGATGCAGATATAGGCGACCGTTCCGCCGGTATGGCCGGAAGGGAAGGACTTGAGGACGTCGCCATAGCCGCCATCATTGAGCTTATGAAGGAGCGAGAATTCCCACCAGGCCCTGAAATCGGCGACGCTATAGGCATTATCCTCCCAAGCGAGGAAGCGGTATCTTGGACGGGCGGCCAGCATCTTGAAGATATTGAAGACGCCTTGGACCGCCAAATAAGTGCCGAAGATCGCTAGCCCGATGATGGCTAGCCGATAGGGGGACTGCTCCTTATCGGCGAAGAAGAAGCCGATGGAATATAGCCCTAAGTCAACGATAGAGGCGACGATGATCGCCGCGGGCAGGGGAAGCGTGTACCCATATTGCGAGCGGTGGACGCCATCCGCGATGGAATGGAAGCCATAATAGATTCCCATGGCAAGCGCACCGGCGCTTAGGATAATGCCGATGATGATGGCGATGGGTTTATTGCCCTTCCTGATCATGCCGTTGCCCATGATCCCGGCCCCGATTGGGGCAAGCAGGGTCAAAAAGAACGATCCCCATGTCTCGAAAAGCATTCCGAAAGGGGTCCCTTTCGTCGCGATCGCGTTGGAAAGGTTCAGATCGAAGATGCTCCCGAATATCAGCCCGATAGCCCCGATGCAAAGAAAAGGGAGGACGTAGGTGATCTTCATGCCCTGAAACGACTTGCTGAATATGGTTTTCATTGCTTTTCCTCTACGGAAAAGTATGACATAGATCTTTGGATAAGAAAAACCCAATTTGATGTACAGGGGTCCACCAAATTGGGTAAAGGGTTACTGCGAGATGGTCTGGCTGGCCCAGCTTGTGCCGTTCACCGTGAAGGTTCCGTTGACCGTGAGGGCGATGTTGGAGGAGGCGTTATCGCCGAAGACGATCGCGTCGCCAGTGATCCCGGTCGCCGTGACGGTGACGCCGGAGCCGATCGTGACCGCGGTATCGGTCTTGAAGACGCTTTCGGCGTTATTGATGCTCCACGTCCCGCCGTCGAGGCTCACGTAGCCCGCGCCATCATCGGTCGCGGCTTCGATGCCCTGCGACACCGCCGATTCGATGGTGACCGAACCTGCGTAGACGCTCGTCGTATCGTCGGGGTCGGTGGTCAAAAGCTCTTCGCAATGGATGCCATCATGGCCCGATTGGATCGTGACGGTATTCTCGCCCTGGAAGAGGACTTCGCCTTCCGCACAGAGGGCGTGTTCCTGGGCGGTGATGATGCTGAGGCTTCCCTTGCCGGTGACCTGGATGTTGTTGTCGGAGCTCACCGCATCGGCATCGCCGGAGGCATAGATCACGTTCCTGGTGCCGTTTTTGATGGAGAGCTGGACGTTTTTCTTCGACAGGGTGTAGTCGATGACCGGCGAAGAGTTCGCGGACACAAGCGCAGCGTTCGACAGGGTTACCTTGACGCCTTTGTAGTTGCCGTCCCCGAGGTTATTGACGTCGGATATCACGATGTTGGTCGTCTTGTAGCCCGTGATGACGTATTCGGCTTTCTCGGCGCACGCCGCAAGCGTGTACACGTTCGCTGATTCGTTATAGGTTACGGATGCGCCGGAGACGCTTGTGTCGGCCACGGTGATCGAGAAAGCGCCGTAAGCGGATTCGAGCGAGGTCGCGATATCGTCGGTCGATGCGGCGGAAGTCGCGGTGGAGGTCGCCGTCGAGGTTGCCGTGGAAGTCGCGGCGGTGCTGGAGGAGGCGGAAGTCGTGCCGCAGCTCATGAGCAGAAGCGGCGCCGCCAGTATCATCAATTTGTTCAGTTTCATGGTTGATCCCCTTTTCACTATGGGCCTATATTACAGCCCCAATCTTAAAACAACCTAAAGATTGCGTTAATCCTTGATTGATTTTTTCGGCCCGCCGGGATCCGCCCGAGATGAGCGGGAGCGGTCTGCGGGGTGGACCCGCCGGAGGCATCCGTGCGCCGAATGAGTGGCCCTTTTGCGCTTGGCGATGGGAATCGCCCAGCGTATCGGATTAGGCTTCGGGGGTCTCTTTCTTCCTAACGAACCCGATAGAAAACCCCGCTCCATAGGAGGGGCGGGGCTATGCGATTTCGGTTTTCTGCTGCTTTATGCGGCGGCGACGCTCGAGATGCTGCCGAGGCCGGAATAAGAGGTTACGCTGCTATATCCGGCGATCAGTTTTCCGGTGGTGACGGAGCCGCTGGAGTAGGTGATGGTATACGCTTTTCCGGAAGAGAATGTTGAGGATTTGCTGGATTTTGTGATGGTCGAGCCATAGCTTGGCGTCGCTTCAGATCCACCGAAGACGAGGAGGGTGGTCGCGCTTCCGCTCACGGTGATGCTGCCGTCGGTGTCGACCGCGCAAGCGCCCATCGAGGAGGTGGGGCCGCAGGCGATCATCGTGCCGCCGGAGATGACGAGGTTGCCATTGGAGTCGATGCCGTCGACGTCGCCGGAAGTCGGGACCGCGGCGAAGAGGAGTCCGCCGGTCTGAGTGAGGAGCGGGGTGAGCCCGATGCCTGCGCCCGCATTCACGCCGTCGTCGCTAGCGTAGACATAGGTTTCGCCTCCTGAGACGGTGATCTGGTTTCCTTCAAGTCCCTCGTAGGACTCGGTGACGTTGATAGTTCCGCCGGAAATGTTGAGGTAGCGGTCGGCGTGGACGCCATCGTCGGCCGAGAGGATGGTGATGTCGCCGCCGGAGATCGTGACGTCGCCGACGCCGGTCTCCTCGTTTTCGAGGGTG
>JAILKX010000220.1 GCA_024693415.1 Bacilli bacterium | reverse complement strand
ATGGCGCGGTCGATGACGTCTTTCGGGCACTGCTTGCGATACTTCTCGATCGCGGCGCGGAGTGCTAGGTTCGAGGCGGGATCGGGCTCGCCGCTTTTGGCGGCCGCGTAGATCTCCTTCGAGGCGCGCATGTAAATCGCGGATTTTGCTTTTGCCGAGGCGGCCATCGCCGCGGCTCTTACTTCAAAATGCCTTCCCATGGTTGGATAACTCCTTATTTTTTGACTTGGTAACTATATCACTCGATAGCAAACCGCGAAATATTTTTGTTTCGCGGCAGCCGAAGCAAAAGCCTGCCGGAAAAGCGCCGGCAGGCTTTGATCGCCGCTGGATTAAACGCCGCGCTTGATGCCAGCTATCACCTTCGGCAGGGTCGCGACCGCGGAGGCCACGATGCCGATGAGGGCATGAAGGAGGCTGCCGAATCCGATTCCGATTGTGCCCGCGGCGACCGTGCAGTTATTGGTCTCATCGCCCGTGCAAGAGCCCAAGCAGGCGCAGGTTAGGCCATTGAGGAGGCCGAGGATGACGATGCAATAGATGCCGTTTATGAGCAGGAGCGCGGAATATGCGAGCAAAGGCAAAACCGGTAGCGACGAGAAGAACGTCATCGCCCGGTATCCGCCGCGTCGCATATGGCCTCCTGCGAGCGTGCAGCATAGGCTCCCAAGCAGCGATATCGCGACGATCGAAATCATGTAGACGATGTTGCTGCCGGAATACGTGATGAAGTCATATAGACCTTCTAAGCCCAGTCTGCCTTCGAGGCGGAATAGCTCTCCATTGACAAGCGGCGAATATAAGGCCGTCAGGAATCCGCTGAAGATCTCGATGACGATGCAGGCGATCGGCAAAGCGATCCCCAGGAACGTGAAGGCGACGCGGCTGAAGGAACTCCTGGCCCGCGCCCGCGCTTCCCTTTTAGAGTCCGCATGACGAATGCGGCGCTCGCGCTCGGCGTCGGCCGCTATTTTGTCTTTGCGGATGGTGGAGAGGACCTCGGTGGCCGAAAGCGCGGACTTCTCCCACTTGGCGAGTTCATCGACCTCGCCGGCGGAGCCCCACTGCTTCGCCGCTTCGTGGACGCGCTTGATGTCGGTGCGGACCTTCGCCTCGTCTTCTTCGCTTAGGATGTTCCCGGCGACGGTGGTATAGGTGATGTGGCTTCCGTGGCCCTGGGCCATCGTTTTGGCCTCATGTTCTTTGAGAATCTTATCGACCGCGGGGCGGCATTTGTCGATCGTCTTCTTGGCGGCGGTGATGCCTTTGACCTCGGTCCTCAGGGTGGAAAGCTCGCTGTCGAGGTCCTTCCTCAGGGTGTCGATCAGCTCTTTGCTTACGCCCGAGTCCTCGACGGCCTTGAATTTCTCCTCGATCTCGCGCTGGCATTCCTCAAGCTTCGGCAGGGCCGAGAAGCAGGCCGCCGGGCGGAGGGTGAAGATCTTCTTGACCTCATCGTAGGTGGCCTGGTATTTGCTGCGGTCCCTTTCGAGGTGGCTCATGAATTTGCCGAAGGCATCGTATTCCCTGCCTTCGTAGACGCTTAGGTCGAAGCCGATCGCCTCATAGTCGAATTTCTGCGGCGAATAGATGAGATCCTCGGGGGAGGCGCAGTTGCTGCCGGCGAGGGTCGCGTAGTAGCGGATGACGATGGTGTCGAGGTAGCCGATGCCGGTCTGCTGGGCAAGGTAGAGGTTATAGACGTCGATGGCGAGGCTGTACTGGCCGTTCTCGTGAAGCTTCACGGCGAAGGCGCAGAGCGCCTCGTCGAGGGCGGTGATCTTGCTGTCCTTCTTCAGGGCGAAGGCGTCGTAGCGGAGGCGTTCGTAATAGCTTTTCAGGCTTTCCTTGGTCGGGCAATAGGGCGCGGCGAGGCTCATATCGAACGCCACGTACTTCTTGAAGAGGTCGTAGCCGGACAGCGCTTCGTCCCCTTCTCCTTTGCCGCCTTGGTAATCGCAGGTGCTTTTCTGCAAGACCAAAGTCAATAGGAAAGCTTGGAGATAGGTCGCCTTCTTCTCCTTCGGCGAATAGAGGAACAGGGAGTTGAACGCCTCGAGCATCTTCTTGTTGCCGGCCACGGAAGGTCCGGACAGATAGGATTTCTTCGGCGCTTCGTCCGCATAAAGCTCAGCGCGGACATTGTCGAGGTAATGCTCGACCGTCGCGGTGGACCCGGTAAGATTCCTCACGAGGCCAACCCAGATGGCGTTGTAGTTGCCGGGGTCGATGCGGAGGATCTCATTGATCAGGTAGTCCGCGATCGAGGCCTTTTCGAAGCGATAGAGGAGACGCGACCTTTCCGCGACGTATTTCTCGGGGTCTTTGTCGGTGCAGTAAAGATGGAGGTAGAGGTATTCCTCGATAAGCGTCTGGTCATCGCAGTTCGCGGGATGGGAATCGATCAGGGCCGCGAATTGCTTCAAATAGGCATTGGTGGTCGCCTTGCTGAGGTTGGCGAGGTTATTGTGGAGGAGGTCTTTGCTGACGGAGCGGATGATGCGCAGGGAGTCGCTTGACTTCCTCGAGGCGGAAGCGCATTCCGCGAGCAGTTTGCAGACGCCTTTGGCGGCCTGCTCGAGGCGCTTGATGGCATCCTCTTTCTCGGCGAGGGTCAGGAACTGGGAGGCGACCTCGGGGTAATCGGCGATGTTCTTCGCGTCCCCGAAATACTCGTCGACGTCCATGAAGGGCGTCTTCTCCATGAGGAGCTGGATCTTCGCGGCATAGACCTCGGGGTGCTTGCTCGAGAAATCCTTTAGGCGGGCGAAGGCGTCTTTCCTGGCGTATGGGTCATCGTCTTTGGTGTTCTTGATGAAGAACTTGGCCTGCTTCTCGACGCCGGCGTCGAGCTTGACGACCGATACGCCGAGCGTCGTGGTCTGCAGCGTCTCGGCCTCGAGGGCGCTTCGATCGAGGGAAGCGACCGAGGTGTCGAAGGACTTGGCCTTGAGCTTCTCGTAAGCCTGGCCGGACATCAAGGAGGTGTTGACGAACTTGATGAGGTTGAGCGCCCCCATCTGGTTCGCCTGAAAGTCGATGAACTCCCTCTTCTTGAGCTCATATGGGAGCTCAGCTTTGGCAAGGCCATTCCCGACGAGGATGATATGGCGGTTCTTATAGCCTTCCTGGGAGGGATCCATGAGGTAGAGGTAACGCTTCCACTCGTTGCGGACCCACCTCCAGTTGATGTGGTTGATGTCGCTAGCGACGAGGATGAATACCTTCGCGGTATGGAGGGCCGAGAAGATGACGTTCTCGAAGCGCTGGCCGGCCATCGCGTCCTTCTCGCGCTCGGAATAGAAGACCGAGAGGCGCGGGTTGTCGTGGCGGAGCTGGTCATAGATGCTCGAGGCGAGCTTGGCGTCGCTTGAGATCACCGGCTCGCCGTTTGCCAATAAGGGGACCGGGTGGGCGGGATTGGAGAAATCCATCTCGGTGACTTTAGTCGAGATGAAGACGTCGTAGGTGTATTTGCCAGAGCCATAGTCGTCCAAGACCTCTTGGCGCTTATCCTCGATGAACTTGAAGGTCTCGAGGTAATGCTCCTTCTCCTCGCCTTTGGCAAGGTCGAGGCACATCTTGTAGGCCGTGAGGGCGGAAAGGGGCTCGGCGCTGATGTTATTGAGGGTCGGGACCCACTTCTCCGCTTTGCGGTCGGTATCCTCATCGTGGATGTAATTGATGCAATGGGCCGCGAGGACCTTGAGGAAATAGACCTTCGGGTTCTTGGGGTATTTCTTGGTGAGCTCCTCGAGCCTATTCTCGGCCTCGAGGAATTCGAGGTTGTTGAGCAGGTTCGGGATTGCGGCGAGCTCTTCGGCCTCAAGGTGGTTGGCGCTTGCTTCGTTTTCGATCGCGTCGACGTCGAAGAAGTTGTTGCAGCGCCAGCACTGGTATTCGCCGGAAGCGGCTTTGCGCCACTTCTCACGCGAGAACAATTCGCCGCATTGCGGACATTGTTTGAATTCCATATCTATTCCCTCCTATAGGATGTTGTCATTTGGTTTCCGGGGCCTTCAAGGCGATGCCGCCGAGGCGCTTTTTGTATCTTGGCCTCGCCTCGAGGCCGCTGTAGGCAAGCTCATGGTATGGGTAGCGGCGCAATGCGAGGAGATGGATCGCGGCGAAGAGGACGAGCAGGATCGAAAGGAACTGGCTGGGGCTTAGCCCTGGGATAAAGGAGCCGCGGTTATCGCCGCGAAAGAATTCGATGATGAAGCGGGCGACCCCATAGCCTAGGCAATAGGCCTCCATGCGGTAACGCTTCTTCGGGAAGAGGACGAGGAAGAGGAAAAGCAAGACGAGGAAGGCGGATTCGACGAGCTGGATCGGGAACACCGATACGCCGGGGTAATACAACTTTGAGGCGGGGCTGTCGTCGGGATAGATTGCGCCATAGCCCTCGACCGGAATGCCATAGCAGCAACCGGCGAAGAAGCAACCCACCCGCCCAAAGGCGTGGGCGAGCGCGATGCAGGGAAAAATGAAATTCATGAGGGCGATGCGTTCATCGCGGTCAGGGTAGATGAGCATCAGGAAGCCGTAGAAGATCGGGAGCCCAATCGTCACGCCTCCGAGGAAGGAGATCCCACCGCCGGTATGGTCGCCCGCCAAAGTGTGGCAAAGCCAATCCCAAAACCGCGCGCCTGCAATAAATAAAAGAATCCCTATCCCCAAGACCCAGATGAAGCTTTTCCAGTGGACCTTGAAGCCGGAGGGTTTGCGCAGGAAATAGAACGCAAAAAGGAAGGCAATCCCGCCGCAAAACAGCATCGTTCCGTAAACTGCGATCTGGGCAAAACCCAAATCCCAAACCGGTTTCGGATAAATGTACACGCCTAATTTAGCCCCCCTGATATATCCAATTGATGATATCAACAAAAGTATGATTTATAAAACAAAATCGTGCTTTTTATGATTTTCTGAATGGATTGACAAGGGGCGTTTCGCTCAATAGGTTTAGTCCCATCCATTCAATGAACTCGTGGGCGAAATCATAGTCGGTTGACTGGAATTCGCTCGGCCTATGGGCGTCCACCCCAATGATCACGGGGATGTCATATGTCTTTGCTGTTTCCCAGAACTTTGGATATGGGTATGCATTGACCAATGGGCTTCCGGGCCTATTCTTGCCCTTCCACCTGCTGGCCCCCATATTGATTTCTAGGGGCATGTTCATTTTCTTTGCGGCCTGACAGATCCTGTGGGTGATCTCCACGCATTTGTCATTCCATTCCTTAATAAAATAAAGGAATAGGTCCGGGTGGCATGCATAAGTGAATAGGCCTGACTCCATGCCCGCGACAAGGTCAGCGCAGTATCTCTCTAATGCTTCGTCCTTGTCCTTAAGGTAGCCATACCCAAAGAACCTCTCGGTCAGGAAGCAGTGCTGCCCAATGATCAGATAATCGACCTTTCCTGACCTCAGCAGGTCTTGGTAATAGGACTTATACTCGTCGTAATACCATTCGGCCTCGAAGCCGACCTTGATGGTCATTTTGTCCTCGTATTTCTTGGCTAGGCCGCGAATGGAGGATAGATAATCATCCAATAGGCCATAGCTTCCCCTCATATG
>JAILKX010000197.1 GCA_024693415.1 Bacilli bacterium | reverse complement strand
GAGGCCGGCCTTCTGCATAAGGTCGAAGACCTCGTCGTTCGAGATGCCGTCGAATGCCGGGGTCGCGACGCGCATGTTGAGCTTGCGGCAGGCGAGGCCGACGTGGATCTCGAAGATCTGGCCGATGTTCATACGGGAAGGGACGCCCATCGGGGAGAGGAGGATGTCGATCGGGGTGCCATCGGCCAAGAACGGCATATCCTCGACCGGAAGGATCTTGGAGATGACGCCTTTGTTGCCGTGGCGGCCGGACATCTTATCGCCTTCGGAGATCTTCCTCTTCTGGACGATGTAGACGCGGACGACTTCGTTGACGCCCGCGGGGAGCGGATCTTTGTTCTTGCGGGAGAAGATCCTGACCGCGTGGACGATGCCGGCGCCGCCGTGGGGGACGCGGAGGGAGGAATCCTTCCCTTCCTTGGTCTTCTCGGCGAAGATGGCCATGAGGAGCTTCTCTTCCGGAGTCGGTTCGGACACACCCTTCGGGGTGATCTTGCCGACGAGGATGTCGCCCTCTTTGACCTCAGCGCCCGGGACGATGATGCCGCGCTCGTCGAGGAAGGCTTTCGCGTCTTCGCCGACGTTCGGGACGTCGCGGGTGATCTCTTCGGCGCCGAGTTTGGTTTCGCGGCACTCGATCTCGAACTTCTCGATGTGGATGGTGGTGAACACGTCATCCTTCACCATGCGCTCGGACATGACGATCGCGTCTTCGTAGTTGTAGCCGTTCCAAGTCATGTAGGCGACGAGGATATTCTGGCCGAGGGCGAGCTCGCCATTGCGCATGGCGGGGCCGTCGGCGATGACCTGATCCCTATGGATCTTGTCGCCGACTTTGACGATCGGCGTCTGGTTGATGCAGGTGGCTTGGTTGGAGCGCTCGAACTTCTGGAGGTGGTAGACGTGGATGCCGCCCTTCTCCTTGACTTCGATGCTCGAGGAATCGACGCGCTTGACGGTGCCGTCCTCGGTGGCGATGACGGCTAAGCCGGAGTCTTTGGCGATGACCTGCTCCATGCCGGTCCCGACATAGGGGATCGAGGGGCGGAGCAAGGGGAGCGCCTGACGCTGCATGTTCGCGCCCATGAGAGCGCGGGTCGCGTCGTCGTGGGCAAGGAATGGAATACAGGCAGCGGCGATCGAGACGACCTGCTTCGGCGAGACGTCGACATAGGTGACGAGCTCCTTCGCGACGGCGACGTTGTCGTCATCGTGACGGGTGACGACTTCGGCGTCGAGGATCTCCTGGACGGTTTCGCCTTCGGGAGCGTCCTTCAGGACGGAGCTTAGCGCGATCGGGGCGCCGAGGTTGATGTTGGCCTCAGCGATGTAGTGGCCTCTTTCGTCGTCGGCGGAGAGGTAGGCGCATTCGGTGGAGACATAGGACCTGCCATCGATGTGCTTGACGATGCGGTACGGGGTCATGATGAAGCCGTACTCGTTGATCTTCGCATAGGTCGAGAGGTTGTTGATTAAGCCGATGTTCTGTCCTTCGGGGGATTCGATCGGGCAGATGCGGCCGTAATGGGTATAGTGGACGTCGCGGACTTCCATGGAAGCGCGGTCGCGGGTTAAGCCGCCGGGGCCTAAGGCCGAGATGCGGCGCTTATTGGTGAGCTCGGCGAGCGGGTTGACCTGGTCCATGAACTGCGAGAGCTGGCTGGAAGCGAAGAACTCGCGGATGGAGGAGGTCAGCGGGCGGATATTGATGAGCGACTGCGGGGTCGCGGATTCGATATCCGAGATCGACATCTTCTGCTGGACCGTCTTGCTGGTCTTGGTGAGGCCGACGCGGAACTGGGTCTGGAGAAGCTCGCCGACGCAGCGGACGCGGCGGTTGCCGAGATGGTCGATGTCGTCGGTGTTTCCGAGGCCGTCCTGGATGTTGCAGAAATAGCTGAAGCAGGCGACCATGTCGGAGACGGTGACGCGGGAGAGGTTGAGGGAGAGGTCGGTGCCGATGATCGAGCAGACCTTCTCGCCCTTCTTGTCGTTGGCATAGACCTTGACGATGTTCACCTTGGAGTGGTCATCGAGCTTGGTGTTGCACTTGATCTCGACCTCGTGGGCGCCGTTTTCGAAGAACTCTTCGTCGCGGAGGGCCTGGACGTCCTCTTTGGTGAGGGCGTGGCCTTCGGGGAAGCGGACTTCGCCTTCGGCGGAGATCAGGTTCTCGGCGAGGACGCGGCCGGTGAGGCGCTCATAGACGCCGAGCTTCTGGGCGTATTTGAAGCGGCCGGCGCGGCCGAGGTCGTACCTCTTGTCGTCGAAGAACTTCTGGACGAGGAAGGTGGCGACGCCGTCTTCGGTGACGGGCTCGCCGGGCTTGAGCTTCTTGAAGATATCGATCAAAGCGAGGAGGCCGTTGGAGTTGGCGGCGTCCTTCTTGAGGGTATCCTGCATCGACTGGCTGTCACCGAAAAGCTCGATGATGCGGGACTCTTTGTCAATGCCGAGGGCCTTGAGCAAAGTGGTCGCGGGCATCTTCCTCTGACGGTCGATGTGAGTCCAGAGGATGCCTTTGGTGTCGCTGTCGAACTGGAGCCAGGTGCCGCGGGTCGGGATGATCTCGCCGGCATAGATGTGGACGCCGCTCTTGTCGATGGTGTCCTGGAAGTAGGCTCCCGGGGAACGGACGATCTGCGAGACGATGACGCGCTCGGCGCCGTTCACGATGAAGGTGCCGGATTCGGTCATGAGGGGCAGTTCGCCCATGAAGACCTCGGCTTCCTTGATTTCGCCGGACCCCTTGAAGAGGAGGCGGAGGGTGACCTTCAGCTTGCTTGAATAAGTGAGGTCGCCCGCTTTGCACTCAAGCGGAGTGTACTTCGGGGGCTCGAGGCGGAACGAGACGTACTCGATGGAGAGGGAGCCGGAATAGTTTTCGATCGGGAAAACCTCCTGCAGGACCTCGTTGATTCCCTTGTCGAGGAACCACTTGTACGAGTCGGTTTGGATTTCAACGAGGTAGGGAAGCCCGAGGCGGCCGGAGATCTTCGAGAAATCTAGACGGCCGTTTTCGTTGGCGGGATAGGTCCTGCCTTCGGGGCTCACATAGTCGGTGAAAGGCACAAAGTTGTCTTCTTGTGGCATGTGTTTTACTCCTTATTTTGTCGCGATGAGGATTCTGAATCCTTTTTTGTTCGCCACCCTCTCGACCTTGGGGAACAAGGTCCTGAGGTAGGCTTCGCAGGACTCTGCGCCCTGCTGCTTGCGGATGACTAGGATCAACCGGCCGCCTTGATGAAGATGGCCAGTCGCGCCCGCGTACATCGCGTACGTCACCTTCTTTCCCGCGCGAATGGGAGGGTTGGTGACGATGGTGGAGAAGAGGCGACCGTCGAGCGCGTCATAGACGTCGCTGTG
>JAILKX010000194.1 GCA_024693415.1 Bacilli bacterium | reverse complement strand
TAACCATCTTCCAAATAAAAAACAAGGAGACGAAACATGAAGACAATTCTTCGTAAGGCGAAGGCCTTGCTGGAGGAATCGACGATTCTGCTTAGAAGCGTGCCATCGGTATTGGTCGCGCTTTTCGTCGCTTCCGTCATCAGCATGAACCTTCTGGCAAACAAAAGCATCGACACGGGTTTGGATTGGCTCGCGCTCGACTGCGGCATCATCCTCTCGTGGCTATCGTTCATGACGATGGACATCATCACGAAGAGGTTTGGGCCAAAGGCATCGATCCTGATCTCGGTCTTGGCGCTGCTCATCAATCTATTGGCGTGCCTCATCTTCTTCTTGGCGAGCCTTATCCCCGGCGTCTGGGGCGAAAGCTTCGTCGACGGGAGCGAGGCGATCATCAATAAGGCGCTCAATAATACGTTTGGGGGCAACTGGTTCGTCCTGTTCGGATCATCGGTCGCCTTCATCGTCTCGGCGGTGGTCAATAGCATCCTCAACTGGCTGATCGGCAAGGGGTTCAAGAAGAATCCCGACGGCTTCTTGGCCTTCACGATGCGCGCCTATGTGTCGACGATGATCGGGCAGTTCGTCGATAACCTCTTGTTCGCGCTGATCGTGAGCCATACATTGTTTGGCTGGTCTTTGACCCAGTGCTTCACCTGCGCGGCGACCGGGGCGATCGCGGAACTCCTGATGGAGGTTTTGTTCTCGCCGATCGGCTACAAGGTGTGCAGGCATTATGAGAAGAATGGCGTGGGCCAGGCCTATATCGATTACCGCGCCCAAATGGAGGCAGGACAATGAAAGTGCTTGTGACAGGTTCCTCTTCCGGCATTGGCAAGGCCACGGCCGAGAAGTTTTTGGCGATGGGCCACGAGGTCTATGGCATCGATTTGAGGGACCCCGTCATATCGAATTCGAATTATTTCCACTTCAAGCAGGACATCCGCGATCCGCTTCCTGCGCTTCCCGAGATGGAGGTGCTTGTGCTTAATGCGGGCACGATCGAGGAGTGCGAGGCGATCGAGGTGAACCTACACGCGACCATCAAGATGGCGGAGGCTCTTTCGCAGTCGAGCGTCCTTAGGTCCGTCCTGATCGTCGCCTCCGCATCGGCGAGGAACGGGGCCGAATTCCCGCTTTACTCCGCCTCAAAAGGCGGGCTCATCTCCTACATGAAGAACCTGAGCCTTAGGCTAGCTAAGCGCGGAATTACCTGCAACAGCATCTCCCCCGGCGGCGTCATCACCCCGATGAACGAGCATATCCTCAAGAATCCGGCCCTCTATGAGGCCTGCAAAAAAGAGACCCTCCTGGACCGCTGGGCGGATCCCGAAGAGATCTCTGAATGGATTTACTTCCTGACGGTCGTCAATAAGTCGATGACCGGCGAGGATCTTCTGATCGATAACGGCGAGATGCTGAAATCGAACTTCATTTGGTAGATTTGGCTTTCGCGATATAGGCCTTGACCTGCTCGACGCAGGCGAGGCCTATTTCTTTTCCCTTGTCATAGGCGGCCTGCAGCTTCTTCGGGTCGTGCTCGGTGTGGCTGATGCCGAGTTTTTCCTTTGGGGCGATCACGAGGCAGCGTCCTGCTTCCTGCTCCTTTAATACGTAGGCGGTCTCTTCGTTGTACATGTTGTGGCGGTTGCCCATCGCCTTCTGGATGGCGGGGTACTTGCGGATCGCCTTGAGGCGGAGCATCAGGCCGTTCATCTTCTTTTTGACGTAGCCGATCGGCTGGGTGAGGATGACGACGTTATAGTCGTAGCCCATCTCCTGGAACTTCTTGAGCGGGATCGAATCGGAGATGCCTCCGTCGAGGTATTTATGGCCGTCGATCTCGACGGGGGTCGAGACGATCGGCATCGAGGCGCCGGCTTGGAACCAATCCATCGCCTCGTCGTCCAAAACATCGATTTTCCGATACACGGGGTTGCCGGATTCGACGTCGGTGGCCACGAGATAGAACTCCATGGGGTTCGATTCGTAGGTTTCCTTATCCATTGGATCCAAGGTGTAGGGGATGTCGCGGTAGCAGAATTGCTTCTCGTAGATGTCGCCGTATTTGCGGACCGATTTGAAAGTGCCGTACCGCTCATCCTTGCAGTACTTGAGGTTGTACCTTAAAGGCCTGCCGATCTGGCGGCTTTTGTAGTTGCATCCGAACGTGGAGCCGGCGGATACGCCGATGGCCCCATCGAATTCAATGCCGTTTTCCATGAGGACGTCGATCACGCCGCAGGTGAACATCCCGCGCATCGCGCCCCCTTCCATGATGAGTCCGATTTTGTGCATCAGTCGAATTGTAGTTCAGCATCTCCCAATGCGCAATGAGCAGAAATGCGCATTTTGTTCCCGCTTCCATCGGGTTCTATGACGGCGAGGGCCGCGCCGTAATAAGTGCTGGTCCAATCGTTCTTATAGCCGTCTTTGTTGAAGGGGCAGGCGTGGCCTAGGGCGATGAGGTTCCCGCCTTCGACCTTGACCTCGATCTTCTCGCGGAGCATCGGCTTCTTGTTGCCGTCTTTGTCGCCTAAAGTGAGGTGGACGTAGCGGAGGTCATTGAATTCGGGGTGGACCTCTTCGAGGCGGAGGGTGAGCGCGTTTTCCTTGCCGGCGGTCTTAAGCGAATAGGCGCCCAGCTCTTTGCCGTTATCGTCGAGGGCCCTAGCGAGGAGCTCGCCGTCTTCGTAGTTGATCCTGAATTTGGTCATGCCGTTCTTCGCCGATTTCTTCTTGGCGACGACCTTGCCGTTTAAGACAAGCTCGATCTGCGGGGCGAGGGTATAGACCTCGACGTCGGCGGGCTTGCCATTGAGCCCTTCGTAGGACCAGTTGGGGATGGCGTTAGACATCTTCCAGGCGGAAGGCGAATGCTTTTCGCCGGTGTGGTGAACGGGGCAGACCGCCATCGAGATGACGTCTTTCTCGAACGCGACGCGGGTGTATCCCGCTTCGCCGAGGAAGTCGCCGGCCAAATCAACGCGGCCCGAACCGGCGGACATCCAGCCGGGGACCTTGTTGAAGTCGTCTGCGTATTCCTTGTATTCCCAAGACCCGATCGCGATTTCGCCTAAATAATCCTGTCCGGCCCAGACGTAGTCGCCGATGATGTTCGGGTATTGCTTGGCAAGGCGCATGAATTCGGCGGCGTCCTTGCAGAAGGTCTCGCTTCCGACGATCATGCGGTCCTTGTATTTCTTGGTGTCGTGCTTGTAGCGGCGGATGCCGTAGTTATATCCGGCGATGTCGAGGGTCGAGAAGACTCCTTTGGTCTTGCGGTCGACGATCGGCCAGGTGGCGCCCCATTTCATGAAGCGGTCGCCCAATAGGCCTTGGAGGTTGTTGAAGAATTCGGAGCCGACGGCCTGTTTCTTTTCGGCTTTGTCGTCGCTATAGACGCCCATGCCCATGGAGGCGAGGGCGTTGAAGAAGACGTTGATGCCGCAGGTGGTGGCCCATCCCGCGCCGATCGGCTTGATGAATTCCGCCATCTTGCGGCAGAACTCGATGCCCCTTTCATTTGAGGATTCGCCGACTTCGTTGCCGAGGGAGATCATGACGACGGAGGGGTGGTTGTAATCCTTGTCGGCCATATCGGTGAGATCCTGCTTATACCAGTCGGTGCAATAGCCGGCGTAGTCGTATTTGAGCTTATGCATGAACCACATGTCGACGTATTCGTCCATGACGAGGATCCCGAGCTTATCGCAGGCTTCGAGCATCGACTTCGACATCGGGTTGTGGGCGGAGCGGATCGAATTGTATCCGGCGTCCTTCATGAGCTTGACTTTGCGGTATTCGGCGGCGCGGTAGCTCGCGGCCCCGATCATGCCGTTGTCGGCGTGGAGGCAAGCGCCGAGGAGCAGGGTCTTTTTGCCGTTGATCATGAAACCCTCTTTGGTGTTCCAGGAGATGGTCCTGAGGCCAAAAGAATCGAGATATGTTTCGTTTTCGTATGAAACTTCGACCTTGATGAGGTTTGGATCTTCGGGCGACCAGAGCTTGGCGTCCTTGAGTTCGTATTCCTTGGTGAAGGTCCCTTCGGTCTCAAAGGCGTCCTTCAGCAGGAGTTTGCCCTCTTCGTCGATGAAGGAGATTTCGCCTTTGCCGCTTCCGGTGGTGAGGATGGTGGCGCGGACGAGCTTCTTCTCATGGTCGAGCGGAAGGATCTTGATGCCATTCAGCTTGACGCGGTTCTTATTGAGGATGTAAAGGTGGACGGGGCGATAGATGCCAGAGCCGGAGTAGAAGCGGCTGTTCGGCTGGTCGGCGTTATGGGCGATGACCTTCAGCTCATTCTCCTCGCCGTAGCTGGCGACCTCAGTGATGTTGACGTAAAAATTCGTGAATCCATAGGGGCGGGATCCGACCGGCTGACCGTTTAGGAAAACCTCGGCGTTATGGTAAACGCCTTCGAATTCGATGATCAGGTCTTTTCCGAGCCAATCGCGCTCCACTTTGACGTTTTTGGTGAACACGTAGTCATGGCAGTCGAGCCAGCAGATGTTCGGACCGCCTTTGGATTCGGTAGATACTTCGTCCAAAAGCATGCTGTCATACGGTACGTCGATGTCTTTTTGCCAATCTTCGCCTACGCGGGCGAGTTTCCAGGCGCGGTTGAGTGAAATGTGCATATTTATAGCCCCTACAGGATTGCTTTTATTATATAAAGAAAAAAGCGCATGCGCGCTTAAAGATGACAAAAACTAAGAGAGAAAAGACATAATCTACTACTCGATGGACTTGAGCGAGCCGTTCATGTCGATGCGTGCGATGCGGGGGTGCAGCAATAAAGCGGTGATGGCGGTCGAGGCGACGATGAGCAGCTGCGGAATGACATAAGTGGTCCAACGGAGATCCTCGACTTTCCCGAAATCGAGGAATTTGAACAAGACCAAATCGATGATCAAAACGGATAGCGGTATCGCGATAAGGCAAGAGACCAAGGCGATCGCCGCCAGTTCGCGGATGCAATAAAGGGAGCATTCGACATCGGTGTAGCCAAGGACCTTCAGGGTCGCCAATTCCCTTTTGCGGTCGGTGATGTTCATGTTGCTCAGCAGGTAGACGACGGAGACCGCCATTGCGATCGCGAACACGATTACGACGAACGAAATCATGCCCATAGAAGAAGCGACTTCGGCAAAAAGATCATCGTTTTGCAGGGAATTTGAAGCATCTAGGAGAGCGAAGCCCGCCATGAGAAGCAATGTGCTTAGCATTACTGACGCCGAGGTTAAGATGAGATTTTTCTTCTTTCTGAAGATGTTCCTGGCCGACGATTTCCATGAGAATGGGAGCCTTTTCCAAAGGCCCTTCCAATACTCCAGGAAGATCTTCTTGCCTGGCTTTGGAGACTTCTCTTGGAAGAGGTCGGCGGGGCGTTCCCTCAAATATTGCATCGCTGAGATCGTGCTGACGGCACAACTTAGGACGAGCATGCCGATTGCGATCCCAATGCCCATCGGCAAGAAGAAGCTTGGGCTTGCCCCGTTCATCTGGAAAACAGCTTCATATGCGGGAAGGACGAGCTTAGGGATGACGGGGACGCCGACAAAGTATCCGGCGATCGCGCCGATCGCAGTCGATATCGCCGAGAAGCTCACGTATTTCAAAATCATTTTGGCGGGCGACACGCCCAGAGAGTGATAGCAGCCAAGGCACGCCCTCTCATCGCTTATGAGGCGGGTGATGGTCAAGGAATTCACCAATGCGCAAAGCACCATGAAGAAGAATGGGAACACGTAGGAAATGCCGACTATCTTTTCATGATAGTTTTTATGCAAAGCGTATGAGGTGTTCTCCTCCATCGTCAGAACGGTGACCTGATCTTCGCCAAGAAGGTCGGTCAAGTCATGCTTGATTCTTTCCATCCGATCGTAATATCCGTCGGAAAAATAATCGTGGCGGTCATCGAAGCGGAGATAGCAGTCGGTGGTTGGGATGTTCCCAAATCCTCTAGGGACAGCATTCTTATCTATATAGAAGATGTCGTGGATGTATTCTTCCTCATCCTCATCTTCGAGCATCGCCCTTTCTTTGGCGGAAGAGTTATACATATCGGAATCGACGATGCCGGTGATATCCAGTTCGATGTCGAAGGAAAGGAACCCGAAGCGGGCCTGACCTACGTAGACGGACTCGCCGATCTCGTGATGGGCGATGTTGAGGTGTCTCATCTCCACCGCGCAGTCTCCGCGCGAAGATGGAAGTTTGCCTTCGGTCAGCTTCGGCGCGCCTAAGGAGCCTTCTTTTGTATCGATGATGTAGAAGCGGTGGTAGGCGCCGGAAATCGGCAGGTCCATTTCCGTGAATGTTGAATAAGAGGCCACGCCTGAATAAGAGGAGAGGGTAGCGATTTGCTCGTCGGTCAAGCCGTCTTTGGTTTTGGTTTTGACGGTGATGTCGGGCGTTGTCTCGGAATAGTTTTTGAGATAGGAGTCCTTCAATGATTCGGGAAGAGATCCTAAACCCGCGGTGATCGACAGCGACAAAAGGACGATTGCGATATTCGCAAAGAATCTTCCCTTGTTGGCGAAGATGGTTCTTATGGCGGATTTCGTGAATGCCCTCATCACCACTCAATGCTCTTAATGTCTTTGGGATTGGGGTTCATCCGATCTTCGACGACCTGTCCGTTTTTGATGCGGATCAAGTGGTCTCCCATTTCCACCAGTGCTGAATTATGCGTAACGATTATTACGATTTTTCCGTCTTTTCTTGCAGCATTTGACAATAATGTCAAAATTTCTTTGCCGGTTTCATAGTCAAGGGCGCCGGTTGGTTCATCGCACAGAATGATGTCTGGGTTCTTCGCGATGGCGCGGGCGATGGACACTCGCTGCTGTTCTCCGCCGGAAAGCTGGGACGGGAAATTGTCCATCCTCTCTTTCAGCCCGACATCGGTAAGCGACTGTTCAGGCGACTTCGCGTCCTTCTTTAACTCAGTGGCGAGTTCGACGTTTTCCTTTGCCGTTAGGTTCGGCATGAGGTTATAGAACTGAAAAACGAAGCCGACGGAATTCCTGCGATAACCGGTCAATTTCCTTTTGTCGAATGCCGCGACGTCCTCGCCTTTGACGATCAACTGGCCGCTCGTGGGCTT
>JAILKX010000192.1 GCA_024693415.1 Bacilli bacterium | reverse complement strand
TAATGGTATTAGCCGAATCTCTTCTCGATGTAGGCCCCCACTTCCTCATAGGGGATATCGAGGCCGAGGGAGATGACGCCATAGACGATCGGCTCGGCTTTGGCGACGAACTGGCCGTCCATCGAATTGAGGTGGCCGTCGCGCTGCCTGCGCTGCTTGGCGCCGGCAAGAAGCGGGGCCATCGTCACGATGTCGCCGGCGGCGAGGGCGTTCTCATAGGCGACCTTGCGCGCTTTCGAATCGGTGATGTAGAGATCCTTCTTGAACGAGGGGAAGAGCTTCAGGGCATCCTCCACTTCCTTCTTGCTCATCGCCGGGCGGAGGGAGATGGCATTGTTCACGGGGACGCGGACGATGCTGTTGCGCGAGTCGCCGAACAAAGGCTGAAGAACGTAGTAGAGATCTTGAGAAACGCTGCCCGAAAGCGCCGCGATGTCATCTACATGGCACACGCCGCACCTCGTATGAAAAATAAAGCTGCCTTTCTCAAACATCGGACTCCATCCTTTCTTCTCGAAACACCCAGCGCAAACATTGTATTGCTCGAATGTAATGCTATTATATCACATTTTTTCGTTTTTTGTTTTCAAAAAATGCCGAGCGGGCTCTTATCGGCTGTTTTTCCATGATGTGGTGAATGATAAATCATTCGATATAGCCGAACCATTTGGACTTTTTGCAGAATGCTTTTCCATGTCCAAAATTTCTCAGAATATTTTTGTTTCAGTATGTCACTTTCAAAATCAATAGGGTTCCAACAGCGAAAACTCCCCGCATGTGCGGGGAGGGAGTGCCGATTCGGTTTTCCTTATTTTCTGTAATCGGAAACGGAGGCGAGGATAAAGTTCGCGAGCTCGTCCATGCCCTCTCCCGTTTTGGCGGAAACGGGGAAGAACTTGGCCTCGGGGTTCAGCTTCCTGATCCTCTCTTCGGCGAGGTCGACGTCGAAGTCGAATACCACTTTGGCGTCCATCTTGGTGAAGACGAAGGCGTTGCCCTTGCGGAACATGAGGGGGTACTTGAGGGGCTTGTCGTCGCCCTCGGGGACGGACAGGATGACCAAATTCATCGAGGCCCCTGTATCGAATTCGGCCGGGCAGACCAAGTTCCCGATGTTCTCAAGGATGATGAGGTCGAGGTTGTCTTCGCCGATCTCATGCACCGCTTCCGAGGTCATCTTGGCGTCGAGGTGGCATTCGCCGGAGGTGTGGAGCTGGATGGTCCTGACCCCAGTCTTGGATTCGATGGTCTCGGCATCGACGATCGCATCCATGTCGGCTTCGATGACGCCGATGCGGATCTTATCCTTCAGCCTGTTGATTAAATTGACGAGGAGGGTGGTCTTTCCCGATCCCGGGCTCGACATCAGGTTGATGAGGAACACCTTGTTCTCCTTGAGTTCGACGCGCAGGGATTCCGCCCTGGCGTCGTTGTTGGCCAAAACGCTTTGCTTGACCTTGATTACGCGCATATTTGACATTGTGAATCGCTCCTGGCGATATTGTATGCCCTATGGGTAACAAAATCTAATAGAATGAGAACTTCCTTTTTATTGAACATTCCTTAGGAATTCGTGGCTCGATTTATTTCGCGCGCTAGCCTAAAATATTAGCGCATGGATAATCTCGCCACCGTCGTCGGCAAAAACATCGCGGCCCTCCGCAAGGCCAAAGGCCTCACCCAATCGGATCTTGCGCGCCAGGTCAATTACAGCGACAAGTCGATCTCCAAATGGGAGCTTGGCTATGCCGTCCCATCGGTCGACATCCTGATGGACCTCGCCTCTTTTTTCGGCGTGACCATCGATTATCTCGTCAAAGAGCACAGCCAGGAATCGATTGACGCGGCGGCGGAAAAAAGCGAAAAGGCCGGCAACATCAACAACGCGATCGTCATCGCCCTGTCGATGACCGTCGTCGTATTGATCGCGATGTCCGTGTTCTTCGCCGCCTTCTTCTTCACCCCGGAATCCCTGCCTTGGTCCACCTTCATCTGGATGATCCCGGCCGGCGTCTTCGTGGCGCTCGTCGAAAGCCATTTCCTCTATGGCGAGAAGAGATGGGCCATCATCCTGGGAAGCGCGTTCGTCTGGACCTTGCTCCTCTCCTTCTGCTTCCAGTTCACCTTCTTCAATGAAGACCGCCAGAACATCTTCTTCATCCTGATCATCGGCATCCCGATCCAGATCATCGTCTTGCTTGCACCGAGGCTCAGGCGTAGCAAATAGCCCCTATTCCTATTTAAATTAGCCGAGCAATCGGTTATTTTTTATGTATGAAGACAGGTTTGGCATTATGCGGCGGCGGGGCTTTGGGCTCCTACGAGCTCGGCGCATGGAAGTACATGCGCGAGCTAGGCATGTCTTTCGACGTGGTCACCGGCACCTCGATTGGGGCGGTGAATGGCGCTTTCGTGATCGCCGACGCCTTCGAAGAGCTTGAAAAGGTCTGGAGCGAGATTGAGATCGATAAGGTGATCGACGGCGGCAGCGACTTGGACGTCGAGACGCTTCGCCGCATCTATAGCGACGGCTCGGCCGCCACCAAATTGGTGCGCTCCTACATCAAAAACAAGGGAATCGACGTATCCCCCTACTACGAACTCGCCAAGAGCAGGATCGTCCCGCTGCATCCCGAGAAGAGCGAAAAGCCCTTCGGCGTGATCGTCTGCCAATACTCGCCCGTCAAGGAAATGAAGGTCAGGGTCAACGGCCTTTCGAGCGAATCGATGATCGATGCGCTATTGGGATCGAGCGCCGCCTGGCCCGTCTTTCCGATATACGTATCCCATACCGGCAAGAAATACATCGACGGCGGCTGGCGGAACAACCTTCCGATCGACTATGCCTTGGAGCTTGGCGCCGACCGGGTGATCGCCGTCTCGCTCAACCCGATCCCCGCCCCGCAGAAGGCCGAATTCGAGAAGCTGCCGAACGTCACCCTCATCAAGCCATCGATGAAGATCGGCTCGATGTTCAATTTCTCGCAGGACGTCATCGAACAGAATAAGGAATTGGGGTATCTGGACGCCAAGAAGGCGTTTGGCAACCTCAGGGGCACCCGCTACTTCTTCTCCAAGGACGGTTTCGAAGGCTCCGCCTATCCCTTCATGAAGAAGGTTTTGGATCCCAAGCTCAGCGGCTGGGCCAAGTTCAAAACCCTATGTGGAAGCAAATCCAGGGACCCCGTGGATGCATATTTGGCCTACGCGGAGAAGATATTGCCCCTATTCGGCATCGTCGATAAGCTTCAGGAATATTCCTTCGAAAAGCTATGCGGGACGCTTAGGGAAGCGATGCTTTCGTATGAGCCCGACAGGAAGGACCTCAAGAACGAGCTGAGGTGCTATCTGATCCGCGTCCTCAAAGGCGATTCGCCGAAGAAGAAGCTCGGCGCCGACTTCGAGATCGGCCGCTTCTTCGTCGAGGCGACTTTCCGGTCCGAGTGAGGCTTGCCTCACTTTTCTTTTAGCATTTGATTTGTAATTAATTCTATCTCCGCTACAATTTTTCGCGTTGAAAGGAACCACCATGAACAATACCTCTTGGAATCTATCCCCCTATTTCGAATCCGAAGAGGCTTTCCTCGCCGCCCTTGAGGCGTTCAAAGCCTATCCGGATCAGCTCGCCGCATACCAGGGCAAGCTCGCCGACCCCGAAAAGCTCAAGGAATACCTGCGCCTCAGCAAGAAGATGAACGTCGAATTGGCGCGCCTCTACTACTTCGCCTCGATGCGCAGCGACCTCAACAAGAAGGACGTCGAGAATTCGAGCGACCTCAGCAAAGTCCAGATCGCGATGCGCAACGTCTCGATGGCCGCGAGCTTCGAAGAGCCGGAAATCCTTGCGATTGGCAAGGAAAAGCTCGACGCCTTCCTCAAAGAGAACCCGGAATTCGACGAATTCTCCTTCTCGATGGAGAAGCTCTTCCGCGGCCAATCCCACGTATTGACCCCCGATAAGGAGAAGCTCCTCTCCGCCTACTCGGGCGTCCTCCACGAAGCGGGATCGCTCTATTCGACCCTCACCGTCGCCGACAGGAACCCCGGCAAAGCCACCCTCAAGGACGGGACCGAGGTCGAGGTCACCCAGTCCAACTGGACCTCCCTCATCGCCGAATCCAAATGCCCCGAGGACCGCGCCGCGATCTTCAAGGCCCTCTACGCCTACTACGACGCCCACAAGGTCACCTATGGCGAGATCTATAACCTCGCCC
The DNA here is from genome assembly GCA_024693415.1 of Bacilli bacterium. Next base: position 1,628 of record JAILKX010000192.1, on the reverse strand, counting down.
TGCAGTCCCAGCTCGCCTCGGTCAGGGCCCGCGGCTACAAAGACATCCTCGATCTGCACCTCGACGGCAGCGCCATCCCGGCCCAGGTCTTCCTGAATCTTGTGGAGGTCGCGAGCCAAAACGCGCAACCCCTGCACGATTATTACGAGATCCGCCGCAAATACATGGGGCTTGAGAAGCACCGCTCCTACGACCGCTTCCTCCAGCTCGCGAAATCGGACAAGAAATACACCTTCGACGAAGCGAAGCAGCTCTTCTGGGATTCGCTAAGCGCCTTCCCGCAGGACTTCCAGGACAAGGCCCGTGAGGTCCTCAAAGACGGCTACGTCGATGTCTACCCCGCCCCTGGCAAGCGCACCGGCGCCTACTCCAACGGCGGCTATGACTTCCACCCTTATATCCTATTGAACTTCAATGGGGAGCTCGACGATTGCTTCACCTTGGCCCATGAGTCCGGCCACTCGATGCACACCCTCTATTCCGAGGAATCCCAGCCGACCCTCAAGCAGGATTACACCATCTTCGTCGCCGAGATCGCCTCGACCTTCAACGAGCACAACCTCCTCGACTACCTCCTCAAATCCGGCAAGATGTCGAAGCAGGACAAGATCTTCCTCCTCCAGAAGTCGATTGACGAGATCTGCTCGACCTTCTACCGCCAGACCCTGTTCGGCCAATACGAATATGAGATCTCGAAGCTCGCCGAAGCCGGCCAGCCCATCAACTATCAGGTCCTATCCGACAAGATGGTCGAGCTCTACAAGACCTATTTCGGGATCGACATCACCGAAGAGGAATTGAAACCCCTCGTCTGGGCCTATATCCCCCACCTCTTCTACACCCCGTTCTACGTCTATCAGTACGCGACCTCCTTCACCTCCTCGATGCTCATCTACGAGAAGGTCAAGAACAAGGTGCCCGGCGCCTTCGACCAGTACATCAGCCTGCTCCGCTCCGGCGGAAGCGACTACCCGGTGGAACAGGTCAAAGCCGCAGGCGTCGACCTCACCACCAAAGAGCCCTTCCTCGCGGTCATCCGCCGCATGAGGGAGCTCGTCGACGAACTCAAGGCCCTCCTTGAGGAATAATCGAATTCGCATACACGTCCTTCACGGATTAAAGAAAAATGTCCGCTTCCAGATGTTGCTGGGGCGGACTTTTTTGGTTGGCCGTCGGCGCGTCCACCCCGACAGCCTTTTAGGCTCGGGCGGAACCCATGGGATAAAGAAAACGCCGGCGGATTAGCGGCGGCGCTCTTTCTTGGCCTGAAGCTCACCTTTCCTGATGAGCCTCATGGTCTTATCGTCGATCTTATTGTTGTCGGCTTCGGCGGTTTCGATCTCGACTTCGCGGACGTTGCCGGATTTGTCTTTGACCTTCACCTTCTGCGGGGCGATGGGCTTGGGGTCATAGACGCGCTTGCCGCTTGCGAGGGCTTCGTCGATGGCTTTCTTATCGTCCCTTAGGGCATCGTATTGGCCGGTGTTGTAGAGATAGGTGAGCTCCTCGGCCTTGACCTTGCCGTAGGAATTCACGATGTCCTTCTTCATGAAGTCGAAGGTGGCCTGGTCCATCGGGGAGTTGATGCCGGAGGCCACGTTGTCCTCGTAGAGCATGAGCACCATCTC
>JAILKX010000190.1 GCA_024693415.1 Bacilli bacterium | reverse complement strand
CCAGGTCTTCATCAAGCCGGGCAAGCAGAGCTTCGATGAGATGATCTCCGGCATCAAAGAAGGCGTCTTCATCACCGAGATCGCTGGCCTTGGCACCGGCATGAACACCAACTCGGGCGACTTCTCCTGCCAGGCGGAAGGATACATGATCCGCGATGGCAAAGTCGCTGAACCGCTGAACCTCATCACCTTGTCGGGCAATCTGCTCAAGATGCTGAACGATATCAAGGCATTCGACAACAACGTCCACCTGAACGAAGGCGGGATGAGCATCGCCGACCTCTACATCAAATCGATGCCGATCGGCGGAAAATAATCGAGACGTGTATTGAAATTCGCCCCGTTTGGCAAGTTTGCTAAGCGGGGTTTTCAATTTGTTTTATTAACAAATCGAAATAAGTGGTAGTATTTTCTAGTCTTTTTATGGAACATCACGCATCAAGCAGGATCAAATGGAAGCACCGGACCCCGGAGAACGATATCGCTTACGGCGGATTCCTTTCGTATCGGGCCGTTAGGATCATCGCCTGGGTCTGCATGGTCCTCGCCCAAATAGCGGTGATCATGAATTTCAACGTCAAGGTCAACCCGGGCTCGGAGGAGGCGTTAGCGACGCCGATCTCAATCTTCGACTTTTTCTCCACGCTTCCGATCCCTTTGTTTATGCTGGCGAACTTCACGCAGATCATGCAGGGCAGAGACGAGCTGAAGAGGGGGATGATCCGGTACGGCGCGATGGCGGTTGGCATGTACATCGTCGCGAACCTCGTCGTCTTGCATTACGGATTCCGCCTGTCGAATGCCTTCACGGGCAAAATCGGCTTCTACAATTCCTCAATGCTGTTCGGCGTTTTTTTAGCGGCGGTCGGACGCGTTGGATATTCCATGAACGTCTTCATCGACTTGTTCCTGTGCTTCCTGCTTTTCTTCTTCATGAACTACAACCCCAAGAAGATATTCACCGGCAAGAAGGTCATTTTCTTCAGGGTCCTCGTCTTGCTGCCAATCGCGTATGAAATCGCGGCGATCTTCGTGAAATACAACATCTCGCTCGGCTCCCTTTACGGCGGATTCGATATCCCGAGCTTCGTCTTCTTCCTCCTCCCGGGCAAACCGCCTTTCATCTTCCTCGCCTTCGTCGCGATCGTCTTCCTGATGAAGATCTCTGAGCGGAGATACCTCAAAGAGCCGGGGCACACCCACGCGACCTATGCCGAATACATCACGACCAACGCCCACTCGCTCAGGGTCTCGATCATGATTTCGATCGTGTTCGCGGCCTGCGCGGTGGTCGACATAATCGTCACCTTCTCCTCCATGATCGGCGTCACGGCCTCCATCGCGATCAATAGCCCGCAAATAACCGACGAGGTTGCGCTTGAGATCGCGGTCGACGGGCTCTCGAACACAGGCTTGCTCGGGTCGATAACCCTTCTGTTCATCATCCCGATCGTCCTTCTCTTCTCCTATAAGAAGGTGCACAAAAACCCGAAGGTCGATATGTTCATCCCAATCGCCGGGATCGCCCTTATGCTGTTCGTCTATGTCGAGGGCATCTTCCAGGTCGTCACGCTGAACCTCGCCCAATTCGTCGCAAAGGTCAAGGAGGTCATCGACTCGCTCTCGACCGAAGACACGGCGACGGATGGGTCGGAGGAACTGCTGGCCTCAATCGCGAATACGGCCAAGGGCATTTGGCTCTCGTTACCTTACTTATTCTAAGCGCTGCTTCGGCGGCGTTTTTCATTCATCCGTGGGGGACGTGCATTCGTTTTGCATGAAAAAAGCCAGACGTTTTTCGGTCTGGCTTTGGGTTATTCCTTAGGCTCTTCTGGTTTTTCCGCCCAGGGGAGCGGCTCAAGGTGCCATGTCGGATGCTTCTTCATGACGGCCGCGATGTCGGCCTCGATGAGGGTTTTCTCGACGTTCACGCAGGACTTCTCGCAATCCTTGATGGCCTTCTCAACTTTGCCGAGGGCATAATTCGCTTCGTTCTCGGCGTTTTCGATGAGGCCAGAGATCAAGACGTAGCAGCGGAGCGCCGGCATGGTCGAGACCGAGGAGATGTATTTCTTTTCCTCGTCGCTCATCTCGTTGAACATCGTGGTGGCTTGGCTGCTTCCCTCGCGGAGGAGAATGGAGAGCCTTAGGGCCGAGGCCTCAAGCTTCGCGGAGGAGGAGAGGCCTTTGTCGGTGTCGATCGCCTTGTCGAGGATCAGGATCGCTTTATGGGATTCGCCCTTCTCGAGGTTGCGGTAGACGGAGACGAGGTTGATGCGGTAGGTGAAGTCGGTGACGGTGTCGTAGACGGGGAGCTCTTTCATCTCTTCGCCCTCGTGCTCCTTGGCACCGCGGCGATGCTCTACATCTATAACCTATTCCCCGCGCGCCTAGAGACCGTCAATGACGGGTACCTGATGCTCGTCCTCTCCAAGCCGATCAACAAAGTCGCCTACAACAACATGCTCCTAGCCGAAGCGATCGCCGATGAGGGCGGAGAGATGAAAGAGCTCCCCGTCTACGACACCGTCACCGACTTCACCTATCGCATCAACCTCGTCTCCGTCTACCGCAACCTCGAGAAGGGCGAATCCCATAAAGCGATCCTGATCCTCGACAAGGCGATCGACACCGACAAAGGCCTCTCCTCC
>JAILKX010000189.1 GCA_024693415.1 Bacilli bacterium | reverse complement strand
CCAGGTCTTCATCAAGCCGGGCAAGCAGAGCTTCGATGAGATGATCTCCGGCATCAAAGAAGGCGTCTTCATCACCGAGATCGCTGGCCTTGGCACCGGCATGAACACCAACTCGGGCGACTTCTCCTGCCAGGCGGAAGGCTACATGATCCGCGATGGCAAAGTCGCTGAGCCGCTGAACCTCATCACCTTGTCGGGCAATTTGCTCAAGATGCTTAACGATATCAAGGCATTCGACAACAACGTCCACCTGAACGAAGGTGGGATGAGCATCGCCGACCTCTACATCAAATCGATGTCGATCGGCGGAAAATAATCGAGACGTGTATTGAAATTCGCCCCGTTTGGCAAGTTTGCTAAGCGGGGTTTTCAATTTGTTTTATTAACAAATCGAAATAAGTGGTAGTATTTTCTAGTCTAAGGAACGAGCGCCATGTCCAAAAGAATCAAATGGAAGGACCGCACCCCCGAGAATGACATCGCTTTCGGCGGGATCCTTTCCTATAGAGCGGTCAGAATCATCGCTTGGGCGTGCATGGTGCTTTCCCAAATCGCGCTGATCATGACGTACAACGTCAAGCTCAGCCCGGCTTCGGAGGCCTCGCTTTCGGTTCCCATTCAAATCTTCACCCTGCTTTCCTCTTTCCCGATTCCGCTATTCATGCTCGCGAATTTCTCGCAGATCATGCAGGGAAAGGATAAATGGAAGCAGGGGATGATCCGCTATGGCGCGCTGGCGCTTGGCATGTATGTGGTGGCCAACCTGCTGGTGTTCCATTATGGGTTCCGCACCATCCGCTCTTTTTCAGGCGACATCTCCTTCTATGACGCATCGCTCATAGTCGGCGTCATTTTGGCGGGCGTTGGGCGCGTCGGGTATTCGATGAACGTCTTCATCGACTTGTTCCTTTGCTTCCTGCTGTTCTTCATCATGAACTACAAGCCGAAGAGAGTGTTTACCGGCAAGAAGGTCATTTTCTTCCGCCTCCTCGTTATTTTGCCGATCGCTTATGAGCTCGCCGCGATTTTCATCAAATACAAAATCTCCCTCGGCTCTGCGTTCGGCGGATTCGACATACCGAGCTTCCTGTTCCTGCTGCTTCCTGGAAAACCGCCCTTTATCTTCATTGCCTTCGTCATCGTCGTCTTCTGCCTTAAGATATCCGAACGCCGCTACTACAGGAATCCGGAGCACACGCCCCAAAGCTATTCCAAATATCTGACGACCAACGCGCACTCCCTAAGGACTTCCATCACGTTTTCCGTGGTGTTCTTCGTCTGCGCCGTCTTGGACATCATCGCGCTCGTATTCTCGATTGCCGGCGTTGCCGTGGCCATTGAGCTCGCGTCTCCTGGAACCGATAACGAGCTGGCGATGGAAATCGCCGTAAGCGGATTGCAGGGAACGGGCTTAGGAGGCGCGGTGGCTTTGGCGTTAATCATCCCCATTGTCATCCTCTTCTCGTACAAAAAGACGCACAAGAACTCGAAGATCGATCTTTATATACCGATAGCGGGCATTGTTTTGATCGTGTTCGTCTACGTTGAGGGGCTGTTCCAGGTGATCACTTTGAACGTTCCGTCCTTCCTCGCCCGGCTCAAAGAGCTCATCGACGGGCTTCTAGGGGTCCATGAAACGCCTCAAGAAGAGGGCGGGGGCCAAACGGCGGCGCGCCTAATATCTTCAGCCAAAGAGGTTTGGCGCCAAATCCCATACTGGTTCTAAGCGCTGCTTCGGCGGCGTTTTTCATTCATCCGTGGGGGACGTGCATTCGTTTTGCATGAAAAAAGCCAGACGTTTCTCGGTCTGGCTTTGGGTTTGGATTATTCCTTAGGCTCTTCTGGTTTTTCCGCCCAGGGGAGCGGCTCAAGGTGCCATGTCGGATGCTTCTTCATGACGGCCGCGATGTCGGCCTCGATGAGGGCTTTCTCGACGTTCACGCAGGACTTCTCGCAATCCTTGATGGCCTTCTCGACTTTGCCGAGGGCGTAATTCGCTTCGTTCTCGGCGTTTTCGATGAGGCCAGAGATCAGGACGTAGCAGCGGAGCGCCGGCATGGTCGAGACCGAGGAGATGTATTTCTTCTCTTCGTCGCTCATCTCGTTGAACAACGTGGTAGCTTGGCTACTTCCCTCGCGAAGGAGGACGGAGAGCCTTAGGGCCGAGGCCTCGAGCTTTGCGGAGGAGGAGAGGCCTTTGTCGGTGTCGATCGCCTTGTCGAGGATCAGGATCGCTTTATGGGATTCGCCCTTCTCGAGGTTGCGGTAGACGGAGACGAGGTTGATGCGATAGGTGAAGTCGGTGACGGTGTCGTAGACGGGGAG
>JAILKX010000172.1 GCA_024693415.1 Bacilli bacterium | reverse complement strand
GTTGCCGTTATTGATGTAGCACGGGGTGCGGAGGTCGGTGACCAAGCGGGTGCGGACGCCGCGCATCTTGATATAGGGCGATCCAGAAGCGTCCTGCATGTTGGTGATGCCGTCTTCGAGATTGATGTTCTCGGCGACCTGAAGCCCGCCATACATCGCGCCGACATTATCCCCTCCGGTGATGGTGATCTTCTTATCGTTGACCTTCACCTTATAGGCCTGTTCGCCTAGATTTGAGTCGAGTGAAGCGAATTCGATCTGGTATTCGCCGTCGCTTTCGACAAACTCGAGGTTGTTGCGGCCGAATGCGTCTTTGATTTCCTCAATCGCGAAATTTACTGGGCCTTCATTTCCTTCGTAACGAATGGAAACGGTGGTCTTGCTTCCCCCGCATCCGGCCAACATGGTCGCAAGCATAGGGAAGATCAACAGAAATGATTTGTTCTTCATGATTTCCTCCTAGTTTGATTTCAGTCTACGGAGGCGGGTTCCTCCCGCGCCCCCAATTTCTTTAAATGCTAATTTCTTTGCATGAACCGAAATCCGAAAAACCTATGCCAACGATCAGCCTCAACCGTCAAAGCATTGGGGGCGTGTATGAGAATTCGCTGTCCCCAGGCGGCCGAGCAGAACTTCGCTCGGGGTACCCGTCGCGGGAAAGACCCATTTCTCCATAAAGAGGACATAACGTGGCTTATCTGAAGAAATCCGGCGGAGGCGTTGGTCTGTTGTTGGCTGAAACCGGCCATAGTATGTCCGCCTGCGTGCGGCCTGCCCCGACAGCTTGAAAAAATCAAGCTCGGGCAGGGGCCAGGGCAATGAAAAAAGAGCTGCAGGTTAGGCAGCTCTAGGTTAGGCAATGTCGATCTACAGATTAGAGAAGGATGGTGCCGTAGACGATGGAGTGACGTTCACGGGCATACATGTGCATGATGACGCTGGCTTTGCCATCGGCGCCTTTGTAGCACCAGCCATTGAGGGTGCCGTCAAGGCGGGTGACGACGCCGGAGAGGATGCCGAAGCTGTCGATTTCAGCGGTGAAGGAGGAGAGGCCGGATTCTTCGATGGAGCCTTCCATGGTGTAGGCGCCATCGGCGGCGGCGGTGATTTCGAAACCGGTGATCGGGTTGTCTTCCTTTTCGTCGTTGATGTAGTGGCCTTCGTATTCGCCGGCGAGATCGACGGCGGGGCTCATGACGGTCTCATAGGTCTGGTTGACGGCTTCGCTGGATCCTTCGGGGGTGTAGGAACCGAAGGCATACGGGACGGTGATGGTGCCGTCGGCGGCAGAGGTGATCTCGACCGCGTTGAAGGTGCCGACGCCGCGGGCGACTTCGTAGGACGGGAGGCTGACTTTGTAGGCATCGCCGGAAGCTTCCCAGGTACCGGAGACGGTGAATCCGCCGGCGGCGGTGTTAAGGAACGGATCGCCAGAGCCCATGTTCATGTAGACGAGCTTACGGGAAAGGGTGGCGACGCCGGTGTCTTTCTCAAGGGCGAGCTGGAGCACGTAGTTCGGGCCAGAATGCTTGGAGTCGACGAGCGATTCATAGGTGCCATCTTCGGCGGGGACGACGTAGTTCCAGATCTTTTCGTACTTGTTGGAGACCGTTTCTTTGGAGGAGGCGGCTTCGGAGGAGGCGGCAGCCGGTGCAGATGAGGCGGCTTCGGAGGAGGCGGCAGCCGGTGCAGACGACGCGGCGGGGGTGGAGTTGGAGCCGCCGCATCCGAGGAGAAGACCGGAGGAGGCGAGGACCATAAGGAGGCTCAGTTTTTTCATAGTCATTATTCCTTTTCGCACTTTAGGTGCTTTTTGTTTGACAACATTCAATATTGAAAGCCTTTGCGCTGGGGCGGCATTTCTTCAAACGCGTGTTCTATTTCTTGAACGGCACCGTTTTTGCGCATATTTGGGTTTGAAAACGCATTATATAATGCGATATTGCATGTATGGGGTCGCTGTTTTTGAAAAAAGGCCAAAAGATGTGCCTGTTTCAAAGGTTGCTACTATCGCATAGGCGCGAAGGGGCCTGACTCAATCATCGATCGGCAAAGTGATCGAAACCCGATACGTGCCTTTATCGGAAGACACGCTGCACACTCCGCCGTATTTGCGTGAGATGCGCTTCACGGAGGGGACGCCAAACCCGTGGTACCCCATCTGCTTCTCCTCGTCTTTTTCAACCTCGCCGAGGACGTTCTCGCATTCGATGTGGACGAATCCGTTTTTCTTTGCAACTTTAAGGCTGATCTCGCGCTTAGCCGCATCGGTCAGGCGCTTCTCATAGTTAACCGCGTTCTCAAGAATATTTGAGAACATCGACACGACATCCTGGGGCTGCATGAAGGAAATGCACTGGCCGTCAACCATCGCAGTGAAGGCGATGTTGTAGGACGAGGAATGGAATTTGGTGTCGGTGAGGATCAGGTCGAGTTCCTTGTTACCGGTATCGAACGTGTAGTCGTAGATGCGGAGCGAGGACTCGAATTCTTCGATGAAGGCGGGGTCGAGCTTTTCGCTGAGCCTAGCGGCGCGCAGCTGGTGGCGCAGGTCGTGGACCTTGTGATTGATGAGGTCCATATTCTCCTGCAGGACGCTGAATTCGTGCAGGTGGGCCTGATGCTTTTGCTCAAGGGCCTGTCTCTCGATCGTCTTGCTGGTGACGAAAACGATCAGGAACTGGACCGACAAAGCGATGAACGAGGCCATCAGATTGAAGGTCAGAGCCAAGCCATATTCGAGCGGATAATCGTTCTGAAGGCGGGCCTGAACGAGGGAGGAGATGACCTGCATAGGGACGACGATCGAGAGGATAAAAGTGAACCGCTTATCGAACGAAACGAAATTCTCTTGTGTGACCGCCTTCTTGACCATGTAACCATAAAGCAGCACGATGATCGCGAAAATCGGGTAATAAATGAGAAGATAGATGTCGTTGTCCGTCCCCATTTGATATATGTCGGCCTTATTGAGGGCGGTACCGACGCCAAGAAGGATCAAATAGAATACGGTTCGGCAGAAATCGCGGAGGACGATGCCGCTGAACACGACGAAGAATTTGTTGCTCCCCGTCGTATCGTAACAGATAAGCACGCTGATGACCGCAGGCATGGAGAGCAGGAAATAGATGCCAAAGGTGAAATAGCGGTAATACTCGAGCCCATAGGTTACGAGGTACCGCCCCAAAAAGGTCAAAGGGACGATGAGCGCCAGCGAAACCCCGACGATGATGAAATGCTTCACCCAGAAGCCCTGGACCCTTTTGAAATAGCGTGAGAACAGATACACCATCGCGAACCATTCAATTACGTAGCGCGAATAGGTGAAATATTGAAGGAACCAACGGCCGACTTCGCTCATAAGTTGAAGAACGCATCCATGGCTTGGATGAACTTGGCCTTCCCGCCGCGCGGCAAAGTGAATACCTCTCCATTAGTCATCGTGACGTCGTCTTTGCTGAGGCCTTTAACATAGGCGAGGTTGATGATGCGGCTGCGGCTAATGCGGTAGAACTGCTGGCTCGGTAAAGCGGCAAGCGCACTCGTGAGCGAATCCCAAACCTCATACCGCTCCTTATTGGTGACATAGGTGAGCATATGCTCTTCGGCATAGATATAGATGATGTCCTTCACGGAAACGCGAACGAACACCGACGACTGGATCTTCAAAACGATCTCGGCGGTCTGCTTGGTGGCGATCTTATGCTTCGCGCGGTCCAAGACGGACTGGACCCTCGCGTATTCGACGGGCTTCACGATGAAGTCCATCGCCTCGACGGTATATCCTTCGATCGCGTACTGGGCGAGGCTCGTGACGAAGACGAGCACGACCTCAGGGTCAACCTCGCGGAGGGATTTGGAGGCCTTGATCCCATCGATTCCCTGCATCATGATGTCCATGAAAACCACGTCGTAGTCCGGACGGTAAGAATCCAGGAACGCGAAGCCGTCCTCAAAATAATGGAGTTGCATCGGCTCGTTGTTCTCTTCCTCATAGCGATGAAGCAAAGCGACAAGCTCGTCGCGCTCTTCGGGACGATCTTCAACTATGGCAATCTTGATCAAAGGGCGTTCCTCCTAGGAAATTATCTAATATTGTAATTCTCAAAATTACGTTTGTAAAAAACACAATGCGCGTCATATCGCGTTTCACGCAACAATATTGACGATTCGTGCATTCGTTGACAAGCGTGGTCACGGCGCAAGTAGCATGAATAATTATGAGGTAAACAAATGAGAAACATTGCGAGAAAACTATTTTTGTTCGTCATGGCTTGCCCAGTGTTGGCGGGCTGCGGCGGATCAAAGGGCGAGAGCGTGTCGATTTCGGTCGCTGACGGCAACGCTTTGTCCGCTTTTGCATCCAGCCAGATCGAATCCGCGGTAACCAAGCGGAACGGCACCGTCAAAGATGGCGGCGACTACCAGATCGACCTGACCGCCATTGACGAAAAGCTGGGGAAAGAAGCCTACAAGATCGAAGTCGACGGAAAATCGATCAAGGTCACCGGCGGCGATGAAACCGGCCTGATGTACGGCGGTTTATCAATCGCTGAGCAGATCGAATTCGGCGGCGCGTCAAGCGTCGTCGCCTCCTCGGTCACCCCGAGCCTTGAGGCGCGCGGGCTCAAATTCAATATCCCGCTCGACATGCGCACCCCGTCCTATACCGACGGCGGCGATTCCGGCCAGGCCAACATCCCCGTCATGTGGGACATGGACTTCTGGAAGCAGGAGCTCGACATGATGGCCCTCAACCGCATGAATTACCTGACCCTGTGGAACCTGAACCCCTTCCCGAGCATGGTCAAGGTCCCAGGATATGAGGACTGCGCCCTCAACGACGTCTGGCGCACCACCATGTACTTCGACGACTCCTTCAAGGGCACCGGCAACGACCTCGTCCGCGAAGAGATGTATGAAGAGGGCAACTATGAGGTCGTCAAGACCATCACGATCGACGAGAAGATCCAGTTCTGGAAGGACGTCTTCGCCTACGCCCATAGCCGCGGCATCAAGGTCTACTATTACTTCTGGAACGTCTATACCTTCGGCGAACATGGCAAATACGGCATCACCGCCGAGCAGGACAACGCCACCACCACCGCCTATTATCGCGCCGCGGTCGAAACTTTCATCGACACCTATCAGGACCTCGATGGCATCGGCATCGCCGCTGGCGAGAACATGAACACCCCGACCTCAAGCGGTTCTTCTAGCGGCGGAGGCGTCGGCTATGGCGACGAAGAGAATGAGCTTTGGCTCCACTCCACCTATGGCGAGGCCGTCAAGGCGTCGCTAGCCAAGACCCCTGACCGCGATTTCGAATTCATCCACCGCATGCACTTCGCCGACGCGGCCGGCCTCAAGACCATCTGGGGAGACCTGCCCTGCACCTTCTCCTTAAGCGATAAGTACTCCACCGCCCACATGTATTCGGTCGAGGAGCCCCACGTCATCGACACCACCCTCTCCACCATGGAAGAGGGCCAGCGCCTCTTCCTCGAGGTCCGCAACGACGACGCCTTCTTCCACCGCTATGGCGGCGTCGACTTCCTCCGCGCCTACGTCAACAAGATGCCTAAGCAAGCCACCGGGTTCTTCATGGGTTCCGACGGCTATATCCAGGGCAAGGAATTCATCGATGCCGATCCCGATTTCAAAGGCCAGCTCTACCAAGCCAAGCATTGGATGAACTACATGCTCCTTGGCCGCATCGGCTACCAAAAGGACCTGACCGACGACTTCATCAAGAACAAAATCAAGGCCCATTTCTCTGACCTGGCCCTCACCGATGACGAGGCAAAGGACTTCTTCGACATCATGAACGAAGGCGGAAAGATCCTGCCCAAGTCCAACATCCTCTACTATGTCGAGACCGACGTCTGGTTCCCCGAAGCCAGCTGGACCAACCCAAGCTCCTATGGTTATGTCGGCGTCAAGCAGATGATCAATTCCAAGAGTTCGCACCCCTATGGCAACACCCTATCGATCGCCGAATACGTCGTCGCGACCCTCAATAATGAGACGATAACCCAGAACACCCCGATCGACATCATCAACGCCTTAAGGGACGCCGCTTCCAAAGTGGATGCCCTCTACGCCAAGTTCGAATCGAGGAAGGGCCAGAACAAGGAATTCGACGCGATGCTATTAGACCAAGTGGCTTGGAGCAATTTCGCCAAATACCTTGCCAAGAAGTACGAAGGCATCATTGCCCTTCGCACTTACAACGACACCAGGGACGCCGCTAAGCAGACTGAGGCCATCACCCTCCTCACCGAAGCCCTCCCCTACTGGGAAGCCTATGCTAACGACGCCATCGCCCGCTACGGCGATAATGTCCGCCTCTCCCGCGCCGGAATCTTCTCCTTCTCGACCGTTACCGCCGGGGTAAAAGAAGATATCGAAGCGGCCAAGAACTGGAAATGCCGCACCTATAGGTAATAATCCCCCGCCATCAACAACATAAACCAAGCGATCATCCTCCCAGATGGTCGCTTTTTCATACCGCTGGGCAGCGCTCGATATGAGCGGAAGCGGTCTATGGGGTGCCTGCCGCAAATCAAGACCCATATCACCGCTTTTGCAGCCAAACCAAGCCCTTCAAAATATGAATCCATTGGGGGCGTGTAAGCAAATTCGGCCTAAATTGAGCGAAAGATGGGGCGCCTCCGGCGGCCTGCCCCGACAGCATCTTTTGGATGCTCGGGCAGAGCCCTACGGGCGTTCAAAAAAGCCCGGGGTTGTCCGGGCTTAGAAAGGAGGGATCGTTATCAGTAGTTACGCTTCTTCCAATTCTCAATCGCGGATTGATCCTCTTTGGCGAGCTGATAAAGGTCATTAAGGTCTTGGTCGCAGGTCCAGGTGAGCCACATGGGCTTGTAGTTCTTGTGGAAGGATTCGGCGTACTTGCCATAGGCATCGATGGAGGCCTTGATGTGAGTGAGGGCGTCGTCTTTCTTGGATTCGGTGCCCAAATCGTTATAGGCGCGGAGGTCGACGATCGCAAGGATCTTCTCGGCATAGAACTCGCCTAGGAGGTAGAAGCAATGCTGGTCGAGGGCCAAAGAGAGGAATTCCTTGGCGGTCTTATCCTCGCCGGTTATGGCGATCTTCTTGTATGCCTCTTCGGCGGAAGCGGAGATCTCTTTGAGTTTGGCGGCGATGGTCAAGGGGTTATCCTTATCGGTGGGAATGGCTCCGCCGTCGCGAATAAGGCCGCAATACTCGGATATTGAGATGCAATTTGCATAGGGGTGGGCGTTGTTGGCGTTGACCCATCTCTTGACGTTCAGGTAACCGAATGAATTCGGGTGAGCGTTATTTCCTTCGGCATACCAGGTGGCGTCGCCGTCGTTGAAATAGAGGGAGGAGACGGTCGGGATTACCTTAGAGCCTTGCTGAAGGGCGTCGTAGAGGGCACCCACCGCCGCTTCGTCGATGCCTTTGAAATGATAGGCGAACAACCCTTTGTAAAGGTCTTCCGAGAAAGAGGCGTCATAGGCTAAATTGCCAAAGAGGGAATAGAAGGCGAAGTGCTTCTTGAGGGACAAGGTGCCGTTAAAGGAATCGTCCTGATAGAAATATTCCCGTCCGTCGACATAACCGTCGCTTCCGAAGACGACGCCGGAAACGTGGGAGAGCTTATCCATGTTGGCGTAGTAATTGCTCACGAAGGAATAGTCGCCCATGCGGAGGTTGTAGCAATCCGAGTTGCGGATTTCGAGCAAGGAGTATTTGCCATCGGGGAGGGCGTTCAGGGTTTCGTCGGCGAAATGATGGTCCCCGTTGACGAACATATGGTTATCCGAATATTTGGTGGAGATGTCCATCGGACAAGGCATATCGCCCCAGATCTTCTCGATGTCGGCATAGTTCGTGAAATGCATGCGGTGGATCAATTTGAAATCCTTGGGGTTCTTTGCGAGATACGCCTTAAGGGATTCCCCATAGGTGTCATGGAGCCACTGCTCCTTGAAGGTCGAATCCTCGGTGCCTCCCAAATCCACGTCGGACGTGAGCATGTATTCGCCGGTGCAGACGCCGAGTCCGTCTAATCCCGGATAGGTTTCGAGGAGGGCGGTCACGGCCTTGCCATAGTAGTCCTTGGTGGTCGGGTTGGCCAAAGAGGACGTGATGCCGTATTTGCCATGTTCCCCGAAGGTATAGACGTTCCAGCAGGAGATATAGAACTTGATGCCGTGGTCATGGGCGAGGTCGATCACCGAATTGAAGTGGGCGATCTTCTCATCGATCGTGATGGTCTTGATGATGTCATAGGTGCCTTCTTCCCAATGCTTTTCCTGGACGGCGTTGCTGCAGTTGCCGGCGTAATTGGTGTCGAAGGGGATCTTGGTCTTCCAGACATCGTCGAGGGCGCAGTCCTCGTAGCCCGGGACTTTCGTCAGAACCGGGAAGGGGTTAAGGGACCAGAGATTAACCGCGTTGAAGCGATTCCTCGCCGCTTCGGCGAAGTATTCCTTCCAGAAGTCGATATCCCACATGTCTTTGATCTGCTCTTGGGTGTTCGCGCCAGTGTCGGAATAGGACGGGCAGCGCATATCCAAAGGGGCATTGACCTTGAGCATTCTCTCTTCTTGGCGAGGAGAAACGGCCTGAGCGGCATAGCCTTCGACGGTGCCGTTGGCCTTGATATAGTCGCTTAAGGCGAGGCCGCCATAAAGGAGGCCATTTTCATCTCCGCCGTAGACGTGTATCGATTTTCCGTCCACCACGGTCCTAAAGGACTGCTCTCCTAAGCTCTTGTCCACTGTTTCAAAAGTGATCTTGTACCCATTATCGCCTTCTTCGATATCGCAGGAAGCCGAGGAGGCGAGGATCTCGCTTTTGGCAAAGGAAAGAATGCTGCTTTCGCCGCCATAGGAAATGCTGATCTGCTCTTTCGCGGCGCCGCCGCACCCGGTTAAGGGAAGGGTCATCGCAAGAGCAAACAAAACTGATGTGGGTTTCATTCTCATAATTATTTACCTCGCTGAATTTTTATGTTGAGATTGATGAAAAGAGTCCAATGATTTCACGAGTTGCTGCATTTGTTTCTTGTAGGGCGGGGCCTCGTTTCGCGACTTCGATTTGCCGTATAATTTCAGCATATGGAAACCTTCGAGCAGGCAAGGCCATATCAAAAGCTCTCTTCCTTCCATTTGAAGGTGATTGCGATGACAACGATGTTCATCGATCATTTTGCCGACGGCGCGATCGATTGCCTGATGCTGGTGAACGGCTGGTGGAATGTGCCGAACCACCCAATGATCTACGCCTACTACATCATGAGGCTCATCGGAAGGATCGCTTTCCCACTTTATCTATTCATGCTTTCCGAGGGCATGTTCTATAGCCATGACAGGCGAAAATACGTGGGGCGTATAGCAATATTCGCCTTGGGGATGGGCCTCATCAACGTATTGGGGTCGGGGATTCTTGGGCTTACTCCGTTTAGCAATTACCAAGGCTTATTCCATTACAACGCGTTCGTCGATCTATTGATGTGCGCCTCATTCATCTACTTCTTGGAGCACGACAACAAGAAGCTGCGGTGGCTGGCCGTACTTCCAGTCGCCTATATGGTCTTCCACTCGATCGCCGATAACCTTTTAGCGGCCCCGATGGGAAAACTCTATTACCTGATTTCCTCGTTCAGCCCCGATTACCGTTATTATGGGCTATTGCTGTTCCTAGGCTTTTATTGGACCAAGAAGATGCTGACGAAGAAATTCGAGGGGCGGGTCAACGCCCTTCCTTATCAGGTTTTGGTTGGCGCGGCGGTCATAATGCTCGTGACGGTCATCGAACTCGTGCTTCTATTGGTCTTTGCGTTTGCCTATAGCGGGCAAAGCGAATCGTTCAATGAGGCGTTGACGCGTGGATACTACGCGGTCATGGGCTATTTCAGCCTCTATATGATCGATCCGCTTGGCTGGCCGTATGCGTTAGACGGCAGCATGTTTGGGATCTTGGCGCTTCCCCTGCTCCTTTTCTACAACGGGCAAATCGGGTATAGCGCGCCCTGGTTTAGGCGGTTCGAATACCTATTTTATCCAGGGCATGTATTGATTATCATCGCGATTGCAATGTTTATCGTCATGCCGTTTGTGATATAAAAATATCGGGCACATGTATGTGAATTCGGGAGGAAATGGCATGGAATACAAAATCGAATCGGACCGCATGTCGGTCAAAGTCTCGTCACTAGGCGGCTGCTTGGCGTCCGTCTTCGACAAAAGGGACAGCGAGGAGCTTCTTTATCAGAAGGAGCCCGATTCCTGGCAGGGGCAGGACATCGCGATCTTCCCGTTCATCGCTAGGCTCAAAGGGAAGACGTACACCCATAACGGCAAAGAGTATTCCCTCAGGAACCATGGGCTGTGCCGTTATTATGAATTCAAGGTGCTTGAGCAGGAGAAGGATTCCATCTCTTTGGTCTTCGAATCCAATGAAGAGACCATGAAAGAATATCCCTTCCCCTTCCGGTTCACCGCCTCCTATTCCATTAAGGATAATCGCGTGCGCGTTGCGTACGCGATAGATAACACCGGCGGCGAGACAATGCCGTTTGGATTGGGGGCGCATCCCGCGTTCATCGTGGATTCCGTAAAGAACGAAAATGGGCTCGATACCTCCAACAACGCGGTGAAGCTCGACAAGCCGACCAAATTGACCCGCATCTGCTTCGACGACAAAGGCGAGTTCGTCCTTGGCGAAGAGGATTATGGAACAAGGGATAGCCTGCCGACCGATAAGCAGACCTTCCGCGATTACAAAACCCTCTGCGTCAAAGGCGAGGGGCTAAACCACGTGAAGCTTGTTCGCGGCAATGGGCGCACGCTCGAATTCCAGTACGACGAGATCAACTACCTCGTCGTTTGGTCCTTCCCCGAGACCGGAAGCTATGTGGCGCTTGAGCCTTGGATGTCGGTCCCAGACTACGACGATTGCGATAAGGAAATCCTCAAAAAGAAAACTCTCCTTCACCTCGGCAAAGGAGAGATTTATAACTTCTCTTACACGATTTCCATCTAATGGTTTCGCTGCAAAAACCAAGCAATTTTATTCGAAAGCCGCGCAAAAGCGCGGTTTTCTTACTTTAGATTGGCTTCGGCGGAAAGGAACTGTTTGAAGGTCGGAGTCGGGTTGGTGAACACCTCTTCCGTCGGGCCAAGGCAATCGACTTCCCCTTTGGAAAGGAAGAGCGTCTTGCTGGAGATCTTCTTCGCGAATTCGATCTGATGGGTGACGAGGATCATCGTCACGCCTTCCTTTCGAAGAGAGGCCATGACGTTGCAGACCTCGGCCACC
>JAILKX010000163.1 GCA_024693415.1 Bacilli bacterium | reverse complement strand
GAGGACCTTTTCCCTATCGCCTTTTTCGATGCGGGACACGGGGATGCCCGTCATCCGCGCGACGATCTGGGCGATCTCCTCCTCGTCCACCACTTCATTGACCAGGCGGTTGCCGTTTTTGGAGCTCGCCGCGACGTCGCGAAGCCTTTGCTCAAGCTCAGGGATCGTCTTGTATTGGATCTCCGAGGCCTTGCGATAGTCGCCGTTAGAGAAGTGGACGCCAAGGTCGAATTTCGCCTTTTCGAGCGACCCCTTAATCGTTTTCGCCTCTTCGAGGTTGTCTTTTTCCTTCTTCCACTCGGTCTCGAGGACCTGGTAGTTGGACTTTTCTTTCGCAAGTTCGGACTCAAGGGCCTCAAGGCGCCTTAACGAGGATTCGTCCTTCTCTTTCGAGAGGGCGACCTTCTCGATCTCGAGCTGCCTGATCTTGCGCGAAGCCTCATCGAGCTCGCGCGGCATCGATTCGATTTCGACCTTGATGCCGGCGCAGGCTTCGTCCAAAAGGTCGATCGCCTTATCCGGCAGGAAGCGGTTGGTGATGTAGCGGTTCGACAAAGTCGCTGCCGAAACTAGCGCCCCGTCGGTGATCTGGACGCCGTGGAAGGATTCGAAGCGTTCCTTGAGGCCGCGGAGGATCGAGATGGTGTCTTCGACCGTCGGTTCTCCTACCATAACCGGCTGGAAGCGGCGCTCAAGCGCCCTGTCCTTCTCGATGTAGAGGCGGTATTCGTTGAGGGTGGTCGCGCCGATGCAGTCAATGTCGCCCCTTGCTAGAAGCGGCTTCAGCATGTTGGACGCATCCATGGCCCCATCGGTTTTGCCGGCGCCGACGATCAAATGGATCTCGTCGATGAAGAGGATGATCTTCCCTTCGCTTTCCTTGATTTTGTTGAGGACCGCCTTCAAGCGTTCCTCGAATTCGCCGCGGTACTTCGCCCCGGCGATGAGCGCACCCATGTCAAGTTCATAGATGCTCTTGTCTTTTAGGGTGCCAGGGACATCGTTTTTGACGATGCGCTCGGCTAATCCCTCGATGATCGCGGTTTTGCCAACGCCCGGCTCGCCGAGCAGGATGACGTTGTTCTTGCTCTTGCGGGCAAGGACCTGAATCACTTTCCTGATCTCGTCGTCGCGGCCGATGACGGGGTCGATCTTCCCCGCCTTGACGGCGTCGTTGATGTTGCGGCCAAACTTTTCCAAGACGTTCGGGTCTTGGGAGTAATCCTCAGGGCCCATCTGTTGCATATTCATGGTTTCAGCCTCCTTTTCTTTTGGCGATTTTCTCGCCCCGCTATAATCATAGTACAAAAATTAGCACTCGCAAGCCTTGAGTGCTAAATATTTATCGAAATCGGCTGATGGTCGAAACTAATTCGTTTGTTCGTAGACTTCTTTGAGCCGGGATTCCATCGAAATGTAGAGCTCGGCTTGGTTCGGTTTGGCCCGCGATTCCATGAGTCTTTTGGCTTCAGCGACCAAGTCTGCCGCCTCGGGATAAAGGCGATATCCCGCGAGGGTGTATTCCTCGATCTGGTCCGCCATCGAGAAGAGATACGGGAGATGGAGAAGCGGGATCTCATCGCCGCCAAAAGAATGGGCTTCGGCGCAATATAAAATCGCAAGGTCAACAATCGGGGATTCGATCCCCTCGGGGAAGGCGTACATGACTTCCGTTTCCTCGCACACGACCTTGCGGTTCTTATATGTCTCATAGGCGATCTTCGGCATGGTGACCAGGAGTTCCTGGCGGATCGAAATCTCATCGAGCAGGGCGTATAAGAACGAGAAAACCTCGTAAAACCCCGGGCAGTCGCTGTCGCGGCCGACCTTATCGCGGAAATCATCCTCGATGAGGCGCACCAAAACGCCATACCGCCCCGCCTCGGAGAGGATGTCGGCCGAATCCATTGGAATCACATTGGTGTCTTCCATATTAAAAGCATTGTATCGCATTGGATAACCGCTGCAAATTACTTTTGTCCAATTCGCCTTTTTCGGATGAAAAAAGCAGGTTTGCGGCCTGCTTATGCTTGTTTGTCGATGAAGTTCGATAAGGGCATCGACTCGAGGTGGGCGCGGCGCGCCTTGATCGCCGCGATCAGCTCCTCGCGCTGGGAGGAGATCTTCATCGCCTCATCATAACCCTCACGGATGACTTCGTTGGCTTCCTTCCAGACGATTTCGTGGTTTTCGATGAACGTATCGATGACGGGCTTGGACAATTTGCCAGCCTGCGCCTCGTTCAGGAGGATCTCCTTCACCTTTTCGTAAGGGTATTCCTCTTTATAGGAACGCCGCGCGAGCAATGCGCTCAAGACGTCGGCGACCTGCATGATTTCCTCGGGCTCGGTCATCTCGATCGCTTTCAAATGGTTCGGGTATCCCGTACCGTCTAGCCTTTCGTGGTGATAGGTCGCGATGTTCACGATCTCGCGGGGCAGGATGTCGATCGACATCTCGCGCGAATAGACGATGTGCTTCCGCATGATCGCGGTTTCTTCAGGCGTCAGCTTGCCCGGCTTGTCCAAAATCGAAAGGGGGATCTTGATCTTCCCGAGGTCATGGACGAGGCCCGCGAGGTACATCTTGAAGCAATCGTCGTCGCCATAGCCCATGAGGCTCGCCAGCAGATACGCGGTGACCGCCACGGTCTTGGAATGGTTGTAGGTCGTGCCATTGTAAAGCTCGAATAAGCTCGAAAGCATTACCACGTACCCCTCCAATTGACCTTCGTCGAAGGAAAGCGAGGCGATGTAGTCGTTCAATACGTCGTGGTACCTGCCGCTTCTGATGTCGTACCTGACGTCGGTGTGGTCAAGGACCTTCAGCAAAGCGTCGACGTCTTTGGGGTCGAAGGCGGTGCCGCTTTGGGATTCGATATAGGAGGTGACCTCATCGAAGGGCAGTTTATGCCTCTCCCAGTCGTCGAACCGGTCGACGATGGCGATCTTCACGCCGAAATCGGCCATCTCGTCATCGTATTCGCGGTTATAGGCGACGTGATGGAAAAGCAGCATCCTCGCGTATTCCTTGAGCGGGGACTTGTATTTCATCAGCAGGTAGCCGTCCACCGAGTGGAGGATATCGTAGTCGTGGCTCAGCAGATAGGAATCGGGCTTCCCGATCGAGCCGATGTCATGGAAATAGGAGGCGAAGACGAAGCGCCTCTTCATCGTTTCCTCCATCCCCTCCTCCTCGGCGAGCTTAAGCGCGAGGTAGGCGGTTCTCACGGAATGGTCGACGTAACT
>JAILKX010000105.1 GCA_024693415.1 Bacilli bacterium | reverse complement strand
CGGCATCAACCGTTATAAAGGTCTAGGTGAAATGAACGCCGACCAACTCGCCACCACGACCATGAACAAGGAGACGAGACAGCTTTTGCAAGTCCGCATCGAAGATCCTCTGGTCGTCGAACTTGATGTTGTTCTCGATCCAGACGCGGCGCTGGGAGGCGTCGTTGCCCATGAGGACCGAGATGCGCTTCTCGACGACCAAAGGATCCTCGATGCGGACCTGCAGCAATTGGCGGGTCTTCTTGTTCATCGTGGTGGCCGCGAGCTGGTCGGCGTTCATCTCGCCTAGACCTTTGTAACGGTTGATGCCATATCCCGGGCCGATCTTCTTCTTCGCCTCTTCGAGGGACTCGTCGTCCCAGGCGTAGAAGAACTTGTGCGAGGGGTCGCTCTTCTTGTAGACGCGGTATAGCGGCGGGCAGGCGATGTAGACCATGCCGTGGGTGATGAGCGGCTTCATATAATTGTAGAAGAACGTCAATAGAAGGATCTGGATGTGCGCGCCGTCGGTATCGGCGTCGGTCATGATGATGATCTTCCCGTAATGGGAATCCTCGACGTCGAAATCGGCGCCCACCCCTGCTCCGATCGTCTGGATGATGGTCGAGAACTCCACGTTCTTGAGCATCCTCTCCATCGTGACGGAGTCGGTGTTGAGCGGTTTGCCCCTAAGCGGCAATATCGCCTGGTGCAGCCTATCGCGCCCGGTCTTGGCCGAGCCGCCGGCGGAATCGCCCTCGACGATGAAGAGCTCGTTGAGCTTGTAATCCTTCGACTGGGCGGAGGCGAGCTTATCGGAGATGATCGCGTCGACCTTTTTGTTGGTCTTGCCGCTTCTGGCGGCTTCCTTGGCCTTCCTGGCCGCGTCGCGCGCCTGCTTGGAGGCCTGGCACTTGCGGACCAAATCGACCGCGAAATCCTTGTGCTCGGCGAGGTAATGCACGAGCGACTGGTAGATGAACTCGTTGACGAGGGGCGTCACCTCGGGGGAGGTGAGCTTGGTCTTGGTCTGCGAGTCGTATTCGAGCTTGTCCTCGGGGATCTTGACGGAGACGACCGAGGTCAAACCCTCGCGGATGTCGTTGCCATCCAATTTCTGGTTCTCCTTGACGATGCCGTTGGAGGTGGCCCAGTCGTTAACCGCGCGCGTGATGCCGGCTTTTAGGCCGGTCTCGTGCGTGCCGCCGTCTTTGGTGGCGATCGAGTTCGCGTAGGAATAGATGTTCTCGTTGTAGTCCTTGGTGCACCACTGCATCGCGATCTCGATCTTGATCGGGGAATCGTCGTCCTCGAAGTGGAGGATCTCGCCGATCGGCTCTTTGTTCTGGTTCAATACGAGGACGTATTCCTGAAGGCCGTTCTCGTAATGGAAGGTATGGGAAAGGCCCTTCCGCTCATCTTTGAGGTCGAGGGTGACCTCCTTGACGAGGAAGGCTTCTTCCTGGAGGTGGTTATAGACCGTGTCCCATTTGAATTCGGTCACGGAGAATAAGGATGCGTCGGGCTTAAAATGGACGAGGGTGCCGTGCTTCCTCGTCGGTCCGAGGGTCTCGAGGGGGACGACGAGTTTGCCGCCGTTCTCGAAGCGGATATGGTAGGTCTGGCCGCCGCGGAAGACGGTGACGTCGAGGAATTCGGAAAGCGCATTGGTGACGGTCGCGCCGACGCCGTGGAGGCCGGCCGCGGTCGCGTATGCCTTGGTGTTGAATTTGCCGCCGGCGTGCATGCGGGTATAGATGAGCTGGATCGCCGGGATGCCGGTCTTCTCGTGGAGGTCGACCGGGACGCCGCGGCCATCGTCCTCGACCGAAATCGAGCCATCCTTATGGATGGTGACCGAGACTTTGGAGCCGTAGCCGTTGGCGACCTCGTCGATGCCGTTGTCGACGATCTCCCAAATCAAATGATGGAGCCCCGTGGAATTGGTGGCCCCGATATACATTCCCGGGCGTTTCCTGACGCCCTCCATTTCGCTGTAAAGCTCTATGTCTGAAGAGGTGTAATTCGCCTCTGCGAGTTCTATATTGTCTGTCATGTAGGATTTAACGGCAGTCTGTTTTTGCTAGACTACGTCTATTATAACGCGTATTCGAGTTGAAATTAACTCATTTTGTCCATAAACTTTGTTGCGTGAATAGGAGTTTATCATGAACCCGTACCTAATCAGCTCATTGATCATCGCCGCAGCATGCTTGCTCGGCTACCTGCTCGGCTCGGTGCCGACGGGCGTCGTCATCGGGAAGGTCTTTTTCCATAAGGACCCCCGCGATTACTACAGCCACAACTCAGGAGGGACCAACGTCGGTCGAGTCTTCGGGAAGAAGATCGGCCGGCTTTGCATCTTCTTGGACATGTCGAAGGCCATCATCGCCCTCTACGTCGCCTTCCTCGTCGTGCGGTTCACCGGCCTCATCGCTTACTTCCAGTGGTTCGACGGCGCATATGACGCGACCCCGATCGCGTACTGGGGCGCAGGACTCTTCGCCGCGGTCGGCCATTGCTTCTCGATCTTCCTCGGGTTCAAGGGCGGCAAGGCGGTCGCCTGCTTCGCCGGGCTCAACATCGCCGTCAGCTGGTTCGTGGTCATCATCGGGATCATCTCCTACTTCGGAGTCAAGAGCATCAAGGGCATAGTTTCCATCGCGTCCCTGACGCTAGCCACCACGGCGACCATCACCCATTGGGTTTTGGCCCTCGTCGGATTCTTCAGCGGATTCAACGTCTCGATCTTCAACTGGAGCTTCGGGGCCAACGCGATCCCCGTCTTCGGCTTCGAGGCGGCGACCGTCATGACCATCATGGCGATCATCATCTTCGTCAGACACATCCCGAACATCAAAAGGCTGATGGAAGGCACCGAATTGACCGCTAAATAGTTTTAGTAGAAAATTAGTAGTTTTAGATAGTCAAAACGCCATTGTGGAAAACTTTACAGGGAAATCCACATTGGCGTTTTTCTTTCGATGTAGCGCCATATTTAAGATGACAAAAATTCAAAAAAATATTTTTCCCCGCATTTTTTTGCCCAAAATTTTAACCCAAGAATTTGTCGAAAACCGAAACTTCAATAGAGCCCCGTAGAGCGTTTTTATGGCTTGGGGTGGACTCTTGCTCCACCACCGCTAATAACGCGCCGCAGAGGCCGTTTATTCGCGTCCCCGAAAACGGGGTGATTTGGTCCAATATCGAACCCACGGGACGGATCGCCTCCCCCGCTTCTTGCGCCTCTTAAGGCGATGCCCTAGGGCGATCCACATAATCCTATAGAGGAGGCATCCCACGATTCGGCGGTATAACGCCCTACCGAGTATGGGCTGAAAATAGACGCTTATGGTTTCTTCAGTTTCCATTGCTTTCGCGCGCGTGCGCGCGTGCGCGCTCGTAACCTTATTATTTATATATAGGGGATCTGCGGGCGCGAGAAAAAGCCGCGGAGGCCTAGAGGCGCTTCGCGGCGTTTTTTGGATTATGGAGTTGCCCTACTACTCGAGGGCGAAGACGAAGGGATAGATCGACTGGTTACCATTGACCTCGATGAGATCCATGAGGCCATACTTCTCTTCGATTAGGGCTTTGAGGGCTTCCTTCTCCTCTTCATTGGCGTCTGCGCCATAGAAGACGGTGATGACGGACTTGTCCTCGATGTCCTCGATCGAGGCGAAGAGCTTGGCGATGCAATCGATGCAGGAATCGCTCGCGCTTCTGACCTCGCCTTCGCAGATGCCGATGAAATTGCCTTCCTTGATGGCGACGCCATTGTTGACCGAGTCCCTGACCGCGGTCGAGACTTCGCACCTGGTGAGGTTTGCGATCGTGTCGTTGACCACCTGGAGGTTCTCTTCCATGGACATGCCGTCGAGATCGAGCATCGAGAGGGCGCTGTAGGCTTGGATGATGGACTTGGTGTGGCAGACCGTGACCTTCGATCCCTCGAAGAGCTTAGCGGCCTGCTCAGCGGTCAAGATGATGTTGGAATTGTTGGGGAAAACCAAGATCTCGTCGGCATTCGCGTCTTCGAACGCGCGGACGAAGTCCTCGGCCGACGGGTTCATGGTCTGGCCGCCGGAGATGATCTCGTTGACCCCCATGTCG
>JAILKX010000102.1 GCA_024693415.1 Bacilli bacterium | reverse complement strand
GCGGAGGAGGAAGCGACCTCCTCGATGGATTCGAGCTCGACCCTGTAGGTCTTGCCGTTGACTTTGATTTTGTAGACTTTCATGGCTAATCCTCTATTTCGGTGATGGATTTGACGCGCGGCGACTTGCCGGTTTCCTTATGGAATTCGATGGTGGCGGCGATGAGCGCGGCGACCGCGTCCTCATCGCGTTCCAGGATCTCGTTCTCCTTGCGCGGCATGATGGAGATCTTCCCTAGGGTATAGGAAACGCCTTTCTCGACGCCGGTGGTGACAAGGATCACGACGATCAGGACCAGGAAGACGATCAGGATTGCGATCAAGGAGACGACCAAAGCATCGACGATGCTGAAGTTGGATATGTCTCCCCAAACTCCTTCGTAAATCATCTTCAGGCCTCCACCTTGATGACGGTCGGGACGAGGTCGGCGTTGCGCTTCTCGATGTATTTGAGCGCGACGTCGCCGAACAGGGCGATCGAAAGGACGTCCTCATCGGACTTCGCGACGCCTTTGTACTGTTTCTTCAGGCTTTCGAATTCCGGCTTAAGGTCGTCGGCGGGACGGTATTCGATGACTTTGTCGTCGCCGATGATCTTATGGCGGATCTCCTCGTTGACGGGGGCCGGGGCCCTGCCGTATTTGCCGTGGAGGTAGTCGTTGATCTCCTTCGGGACCATCTTGTAGCGTTCGCCGTTTAGGACGTTCAGCACCGCCTGGGTGCCGACCATCTGCGAAAGCGGGGTGACAAGCGGCGGATATCCCATGTCCTTGCGGACGTTCGGGACTTCCTGAAGCACCTCGTCGAGACGATCGGAGGCGCCTTGCTGCTTGAGCTGGTTGATGAGGTTCGAGAGCATGCCGCCCGGAACCTGGTATTTGATGATGTTCGCGTTGACCGAAAGGACCTTCGGGTTCAATAACCCGTTGGCGAGGTATTTCGCGCGGACCGGCTGCATCTTGGTGGCCGCTTCGTTGAGCATCGCGACGTTGAGCTTCGGATCGTAGGGGGTTCCCTGGAGGGCGAAGTTCAGCGATTCGGTGCAGGGCTGGCTCGTGCCGCCGGAGAAGGGCGACAAGGCGCAGTCGACGATATCGACGCCGGCCTCGATGGCCTTGAGGTAGGTCATCTCGCAGAGGCCGCCGGTGCAGTGGCTGTGCAGCTCGATCGGGAGCTTGGTGTTCTTCTTGAGCGCCGAGATGAGCTCATAGGCGTCCTTCGGAAGCAAGACGCCGGCCATGTCCTTGATGCAGATGGAGTCTGCGCCCATGGCCTCGATCTCCTTGGCGAGGTTCACGTAGTATTCGACCGTGTGGACGGGCGAAGTGGTGTAGCTCAAAGCGATCTGGCATTCGGCGTTTTTGTATTTCTTCTTGCACTCGTTGGTGGCGTCGACCGCGGCCTTGAGGTTGCGGATGTCGTTGAGCGCGTCGAAGATGCGGATGATGTCGATGCCGTTCTCGATCGATTTCTCGACGAATTTCTTGACGACGTCGTCGGCGTAGTGCCGATATCCGAGGATGTTCTGGCCGCGGAAGAGCATCTGCAATTTGGTGTTCTTGCAGACCTTCCTGACCTTGCGAAGCCTCTCCCAGGGATCCTCGTCGAGGAACCTGAGGCAGGCGTCGAAAGTGGCGCCGCCCCATATTTCTATGGCGCGGTAGCCGACTTTATCGAGTTCCGCAAGAGCAAGGAGGACCTCCTCCGTGTTCATGCGGGTTGCAAATAGCGATTGATGACCGTCGCGGAGGGCGGTCTCTACGACTTTGACTCCCATGGTTAGGCGAGCTTCTTCGCTTCTTCAACGACCTTCTCGATGGCTTCGAGGGCGTCTTCCGGCAATTCGTCGAATCCGCCTTTCTCGGTCTTCCTGGAGGCGACGAACTTCACGCGGTCCTCCATGCGGGCGATGAGCTGCTTGACGTATTCGGGGTCCTTGAGGTCAGGGACGAAGCCTTCGACCGGCATGATCTCGATGTCGGAGAAAGGTCCCCATTTCTCGAATTTTCCGGTCTTGTCGACGACGGCTTCGATGCAGCCGATGGTCTGTTCCTTCTGGACTTTCTTGCCCATGAAGTCGCCGGTGTTGATGATGTAGCAGTCGACGTTCTTCTCGGCGACGAGGTGCTTGAACTTCTTGTAGTCGTTGGCGAGAGGATAGGTGCGGAAGGGGTTCGCATAGGGTTCGACGACCAAGGCGTTGGGGTCGACGCCGGGGGCGAGGCGCTCGGCGGAGCTCCTCTTGGTGGCGAGGGTGGCGCCCATGACGGAGGCCAAAGCCGCGCCTTTGAGGCGGACGATCGGCGGGATGGTCGGATCCTTCATGATCCAGAAGATGGCGTTGACCGGCGCATCGATCTTGTCGACGCGGTTCGGGCTCCAGAGCTTGGACTTGATGGCGCGGCCGTTGCCGTTGCGGATATCTTCGGTGACGAGGACGATGTTGCCATCCGCGTCGCGGGTCGCAGAGCAGTTCTGGACGGTGAGGAGGAACTTGTTGTCCGGGCAGCCGGTCGGGTAGTCGTTGGTCTTGTCGAAGTAGGTCGGCTCAAGGGCGATCGAGGCGCAGGTCTCATCGTTGATGATGAAGGCGTCGTCGTGGAGGACCTTGATGCCGTATTTGCCGTCGTGCTTGGCGTGGGTGATGGTGGACTTTCCGGATCCGGAGAGGCCGTAGACGGAGCAGACGAACTTGGAGCCGTCCTTGCGGGTGAATTCCTTCTGTCCGCCGTGGCAGGAGGCATAGCCGTTGCGGTTGGCGCAGGCCCAGGCGATCGTGAGGGTGCCCTTCTTATGTTCGCCGAAGTAGCGCATGCCAAGGATGGCGGCCGCATTGGCTTCAGTGGCGAAGTAGGTCAGGCACTTGCCGTCGCAGATGTCGGTCTGGTCGGTGCCCTTCCAGGAAGGATCGGAGAAGATGTAGATGTCGGGCTCTTTTCCGCCGCCGACGGGCTGGGATTTGGAATACATCTTGTAGTATTCGTCGTTGATCCACTGGAAGTTGAGGAGCCAGTTGTAGGCGAGCATCTCGAATCCCTCGGGGATGAGGAGGTGGGCCTTGACCATGAACTCTGGATCGAGTCCGACGTAGGCTTCGCAGTGGTACATCTTCTTGAAGCGGGAATCATAGACCGCTTCCATAAGAAGCTTGTCGAGGCGCTCGGAGTTGACGCCGGGGGCGCCTTGGATGCGGCGGGCGGCCGCATAGCGTCCGGTGATGGCGCCGTCATTGAAAAGAAGCACTTTGGCGTCGCGGTCTAGGCCGATTTTCTCGGCTTCGAAGACGGGCATGTCGGTGACGATGGTGCCCGGAGAGTTCTTCGCGAGCTCATAGGCTTCTTTGAGTGAGTTGATTTTTACGACGTTGTTGCCGTAGAACGCAGCTTCGATGATGCTGCGGGTCCTGGAGAAACCGGGCTTTCCCTTTCCGATTTCTTCGGTTTTGTAGAATGCTTTCGTAGACATAGATTTTGCTCTCCCTTGAATTTTTCCGAAAGATACCACATGCTAGCACATTTCCTCTTTATTTAAAAGAGGGACGCTCAGTGTAAGTGGCCCGAAAAAGGGCATGGCGTCCAGCGAATTGAAACAAGAAAAAAATTATTCGCGGTTGGATATGAACTTCGGCAGGGCCAAGACGATGGCGATGGCCAAGGCGATCTTGATCCCGTCGAAGGGGAGATAGGGAACCACGGAGGTGAGCAAGGTGGTGGCGAGGTCCCAGTTCAGGTAGAACATCATCCACAGGGTCCCGATCGCATAGACGACGAGGGTCCCGGCTATGCAGGCGATGATCATCCGCGCTATGGCGGGGATCTTCGGGAGCTTATTGAGGAAATAGTAGACGGGCGAGGCGGCGACGAAGGCGATGACGTAGCCGAACGTCGCGCTTACGCCGGAACGGAAACCGGCGTAGATCGGAAGGAACATGCCTAGCCCCAAATAGCAGCCGGTGATGATCAGGCAATCGAAGACGCTGTCGGAGATGAGGCAGATGATCATCACCATGAGCAGCTGAAGCGAAACCTTGATGTTTTCGCCTAGCGGAATCGAGAACATCCCGACCACGCAGAGCAATGCGAG
>JAILKX010000232.1 GCA_024693415.1 Bacilli bacterium | reverse complement strand
GTCAAATCCGGCGAACTCCATGACGAAGCGAGCTTCCGCAAGGTCAAGGAAGCCAACCCGGAATACGTGCTCCACGTCAAGAGCAACAACCAGTCCTGGGAAAAGAAATAAGCGTTCTCCTTTCGTTGAAGGCTGCCCATACCTCCGGGCAGCCTTTTCTTCATCTATTAAAAAACCCTGAGATATGATTTATAGTAAGTCCAGACTTAGTAAGTCTAGTTTTACTAGGAGGTGAAAGCGATGTTCGTCGGAAGAGTAGCCGAACTGAATGCGTTGCGCGAGTTTTATGGCGCCAAAGGCTTCGGCCTCGCCTTCGTCTATGGGCGGCGCAGGATCGGGAAAAGCGCGTTGCTGCGCGAATCGCTGCGGGGAATCAAGGACGCCAAGCCCATCTATTGGCAGGCGGAGCGCGTCGACGAGAAGATGAACACCTCCTCCTTTTTGTCGGCCGTATCGCAGGCGACCGGCCAATCCTATGGCGCATACCCGCGTTTCATCGATGCCCTGAAAGCCGTCCTAGAGAGAAACAAAGATGGACGGATCGTCATCGCGATCGACGAGTATCCTTACCTAAAGCGTTACATCAAAGGGCTCGATAGCTCCATGCAGGCCTTAATCGACGGGAATGGCGAATCGAGCCAAGCGAAGATCGTCCTCTGCGGCAGCTACCTTTCGTCCATGCGCGATTCCGAGGGCCAGAACAACGGCCCGTTGCGCGGCAGGTCCAAGCTATCGATCAACCTCCGGCCCCTAACCTATCTCGAAGCGCGTGAGATGGTGCCTGAAGCGACCATCGAGGAGGCGTTCCAGATCTATGCCCTATTCGGCGGGATCCCCTATTACATTTCCCTCTACAACCCACGGAAAAGCTTCAAAAACAATGTCACGTCCCTCATCCTTTCCGATTTAGGCACCTTGCGGAATGAGCCAAGCATCGTCTTGGAGGAGCTCTCCGACGGCACGAGCGCGAACCTCGTCCTTCAGAACATCGCGACGGGGGCGCACGACTTCAGGCGCATCCACCAGAAGGCGGGCCTTAACTCCACCGCCGCCACAAGCTACGTCCTTTCCCGCCTCGCCGACATGTCGCTCGTCCGCAAAGAAAAGATGATCGGGACGAACGACTTCCGCTACTATCTCGCGGATCCTTTCCTCATTTTCTATTACCGCTTCATCTTCTTGCGCCAAAGCGAGATCTTCCTTTATGGCGAGGATGCCTATTTTGAAGAGGCCATAAAACCAATCTGGCAAAAAGACGTATTGCCGCACCGCTATGAGGACCTTTGCGCCGAATACCTGGCGCTGGCCTCTAGGTATGGCCAAGGCATCCGCTTCGTCGAACTCGGGAAAGCCACCTTCCGCCACGACGGGGAGAACGGCGAGTTCGACATCGTGGGAAAAAGCAAGGACGGCATAGCGGTGTACGAATGCAAATACGAAAAGTCCCCGCTCTCCCTCGAGCAGGTGACCCACCTCGAGAAACAGGTCGAAAAATCGGGATTATCGACCTACGTCCTCGGCTATTTTGCCAAAGACGCATTCGAAGCAGATGCCCTGAAAGCCATAAAAGAAAAGGGCTATGCCCATTTCCTTCTTAGCGATATCTATAGCCTTAAGGCAAGGTGACTTCCGATTCGGCGGCGGCGTTTCGTTTCGCCGAAGACGGGGCGACCCCGAGCATTTTCTGATACCCGCGGAAGAAGGTCGAATAGTCGGTGAAGCCCATCATCGCGGCGGCGTCGCTAGGCTTCACGCCGCGCATGATGAGGGAATGGGCGGCCATGATCTTCTTGCCCCTGACATAGGAAATAAGGGAGACGTGCATCTCTTTTCGGAAGCTCGTCGCCACATAGGAGGTCGAATAATGGAAGGCTTGGGCCAAGGTCTCGAGGGTCAGTTTCTCGCTTAGGTGCTCCTCGATGTAATTGACGAGGTCGCGGGCCACCGAATCCTTCTCCTCCTCGACGTGGACGTTCTCCTTCTCGCCGAGGCGGATCAAGATCTCGATGAACTTGCCGGCGCATAAAACGCGGAGGTCTTCGTCGGTGAATTCCTCGGCGTAGCGGTCGAGCTCCTGAAGCAAAGGCAAAAGCGACTCGCACGAGGCGAAGAACGGCTCGAACTTCTCGATCCTCTCGCGCAGGTGCTGAGGCAATAGGTCCTCGGGCATCTTGCACACATACCTTTGGTAAGCGACGTCGCGGTCGACCTCGGCGAAATGGAATTGGCCGGGCTTGATGATGACGGCGTCGCCGGGCTTCAGCTTCTGCGAAAGGCCCTCGACGTGAAAGACCGCCTCGCCGCATTCGAAATAGATGAACTCATAAAAATGGTGCATGTGCTTATGGAATTCGTCCTTCGGCGAGGAGGAGAATCCATTCTTGTGCGCGAACGATACGTCGCGATAATCAAAGGTGAACATTGCTATCTAAATATAGGATAATATGCCAGTGTTGTTTTTGCAATTGTAATCGGTTTCTTTTGCAATTGTCTCACATACCTTGCGCGCATATTATAGGATCAGCTCAAAGCGAATGGAGAAAAGCCTATGAAACTTGGTTTCCGTTGGTACGGGGAGAACGATTCGATCCCCCTAACCTACATCCGTCAAATCCCCAACATGTCGACCGTCGTCACCTCGGTTTATTCCTATAAGCCGGGCGAGAAGTGGGACCTCGAATCCCTGCTTCGCCTCAAGAAGATCGCCAATGACCAGGGCCTTGCGATGGACGTCATCGAATCGATCCCGGTCTCCGAGGAGATCAAACTCGGCACCGAGCTCGGCAAGAAGCACATTGAGGTCTTCAAGTACAACCTCGAGCTCTGCGCCAAAGCCGGCGTCAAGGTCGTCTGCTACAACTTCATGCCCGTCTTCGACTGGCTGCGCACCGACATGTGCCACAATAACCCTGACGGATCGAATTCCCTCAGCTATTCCTACGACGACTTCCAGAAGGTCGACCCGCACAACCTCCACCTCCCGGGCTGGGACGAATCCTATAGCCCCGAGGAGCTTCAGGGTTTGCTCGACAAATACAGCCACGTCTCGCACGAACAGCTGCTCGCGAACCTCGTCTATTTCCTCAAAGAAGTCATCCCGGTATGCGAAAGATGCGACATCAAACTCGCCATCCACCCCGATGACCCCCCATGGGACGTGTTCGGGCTTCCCCGCATCGTCTCCTCCATGGAATCCCTCGACAAGATCTTCGAGGCCGTGCCCTCCACCTATAACGGACTGACCCTCTGCACCGGGTCCCTCGGCGCCGGGAGATTCAATGACATCCCGGCGATCGCCGAACGCTATTGCAAGCAGGGCCGCGTCCACTTCGTCCACCTCCGCAACGTCCTCTACACCGACGACCGCGACTCCTTCGTCGAAGTCGGCCACGCCTCGGTCGACGGATCGCTCAACATGGCCAAGATCGTCGATACCTTGGTCAGCAACGGATTCGATGGCTATGTCCGCCCGGACCATGGCCGCAACATCTTCGGCGAGGACGGAAAGCCGGGATACGGATTATATGACCGCGCACTAGGCTGCGCTTACATCAACGGCCTCTTCGAGATGGCCGAAGCAAAAAGGAGATAAACCATCATGAAACTTTCCATCAAACCCGAAACCCTTAAGGGCAAAGTCGTCGTCGTCACCGGAGCCGGCGGAGTCATCTGCGGCGCCATGGCCAAGGCAATCGGCGCCTGCGGCGGCAAAGTCGCCGTCCTCGACCTCTCGCTCGAGAAGGCCGAGATCGTCGCCAACGAAATCGTCGCCGAAGGCGGATGCGCCAAAGGCTACAAGAACAACGTCCTCGACCGCGAAGACCTCAAGAGGGTCCACGAAGCGATCAAAGCCGACCTCGGACCGGTCGACATCCTGATCAACGGCGCCGGCGGGAATTCGCCGAAGGCCACCACCACCCAGGAATACTTCGCCGAGAAGAAAGCCGATACCGAAATCGACTTCTTCGACCTGAAGCAGGAAGGCGTCGAGTTCGTCTTCGACCTCAACTTCATGGGAACCTTCCTCCCCTGCCAGGAATTCGCCAAGGACATGCTCGGCCGCAAGGGCTGCTCGATTCTCAACGTCTCCTCGATGAACGCCTTCACCCCGCTCACCAAGATCCCGGCCTATAGCGCCGCCAAGTCCTCGGTGTCCAACTTCACCAAATGGCTCGCGGTCCACTTCTCCAAGACCGGCATCCGCGTCAACGCGATCGCCCCGGGGTTCCTCGTCACCGCCCAGAACAAAGCCCTCCTCTACAATGAGGATGGCACCCCCACCGCCCGCACTGAAAAAATCCTCGCCGCGACCCCGATGGATCGCTTCGGCGAAGCGGATGAGCTCCTCGCCGCCACCCTCTTCCTCATCGATGAGGGCTGCTCGAGTTTCATCACCGGCGTCGTCCTCCCGATCGACGGCGGATTCTCCTCCTACGCGGGTGTCTGATCATGAAAGAATTCCAAGGAAAAGACTATCTCCTCCACAGCGACTTCGCGCTCGGCCTCTATGAGGAATTCGCGAAGGACATGCCGATCTTCGACTTCCACTGCCACCTGAATCCCAAGCAGATCTACGAGGACCACAAGTTCTCCTCAATCACCGAGGCATGGCTTGGCAAAGACGGGGCCGGCGACCACTATAAATGGAGATTGCTCCGCGAAGCGGGCGTCCCCGAAGAGCTCATCACCGGCAATGCCGACGACCACGAAAGGTTCCTCGCCTTCGCCAAGGCGATGCCCTCCTTCTTCGGCAACCCGATCTACGAATGGACCCATCTTGAGCTGAAGCGCTACTTCGGCATCGACCTCGTCATCAATGAGGAGAACGCCGAGAAGATCTGGGCCGAGTGCAATAAGCAGCTCGAGACCATGACCGCCCGCAAGATGGTCGAGATGAGCAACGTCTCCCTCGTATTCACCACCGACGACCCCGCCGATGACCTCCACTACCACGACCTCATCGCAAAAGACACCTCCTTCAAGACCCGCGTCCTCCCCTGCTGGAGGCCGGACCGCTACCTCCATATCGCTAACGGCGAAATCTTCCGCAAAGCGATGGGCCAGCTCGAGGAAAGGATCGGAAAACGCATCACGTCCCTCGACGAATTGCTCGAAGCGCTCAAGCAGCGCCTCGACTTCTTCGCCGAGAAAGGCGCCAAAGCCACCGACCACGGCCTCGATACCCTGAGGTACTCCCGCATCGACAAAAAAGTCGCCGAGCAAGCCTTCCTCAAAGGCCTCAAAGGCGAAGCCCTCACCGAGGATGAGCTCGACTGCTATGAGTCCTACCTGCTCGTGTTCCTCGGCAAGGAATACCGCCGCCTCGGATTCGTCCAGCAATACCACATCGGCGCGATCCGCAACAACACCGAAGTCGGCTACAAACTCCATGGCGTGGACTTCGGATATGACGCCTGCGGCGACATCAACATCGCCGATAAACTCGCAAAACTCCTCTCGGAGCTCGAGAAGCAAGACGCATTGCCTCCCACCGTCCTCTATTGCCTCAACGAGAAAGACTACTGCTCGATGGTCACGCTCATGAACGTGTTCCAGGGCAAGGGGAAGGGCTACATTCAGCTCGGCGCCGCCTGGTGGTTCAACGACCACTACGACGGAATCCGCAAGCAGATCAAGGTCCTGATGGCAGGCGGTCTCCTCTCCTGCTTCGTCGGCATGCTCACCGATTCCCGCAGCTTCCTCTCCTACCCGCGCCACGAATACTTCAGGAGGCTTCTCGTCGACGAGATCTCCCTCGTGGTCGAGGATGGCAGATATCCGAACGACCGCAAAGCGATCGGCAAGATCATCCAGGACGTCTGCTACAACAACGCTATCGAATTCTTCTTAAATAAATAAGGAAAGAAGGTCATACACCATGAAAAAATCCCAAGTCGTGAACAAACTCCTCGACTGCGGCGTCATCGCCGTCATCCGCGGCTCCTCCGTTGAGGAAGCCGTCAAGGTCTCCAAGGCCTGCGCCGACGGCGGAATCGTTGGCCTCGAGGTCACCTTCACCGTCCCGGGCGCCAAGGAAGTCATCGAAGCCTTGGCCAAGGACAAAGACGCGAAATACATCGTCGGCGCCGGCACGGTGCTCGACGAAGCCACCGCGAGGATCGCGATCCTTGCCGGCGCGCAGTTCGTCGTCTCCCCCAACTTCGATAAGGGCGTTTGCGAGCTCTGCAACCTCTACCAGGTCCCCTATATGGCCGGCGTCTTCACCATCAACGAAGTCGTCTCCGCCCTCAAGGCCGGCGTCGAGGTCTGCAAAATCTTCCCGGGTTCCCTCGCCGGACCGGATTACATCAAGGCGATCCACGGACCTCTTCCCCAGGCCCAGTGCATGCCGACCGGCGGCGTCGACCTCAATAACGTCGAGGATTGGATCAAGAAGGGCGCGGTTGCCGTCGGCACCGGCTCGAATCTGACCGCCCCGGCCAAGACCGGCGACTACGCCAAGATCACCGAACTTGCCAAACAGTATGTTGCCAAAGTGGCAGAAGCGAGGAAATAACCCATGAAATACGCAACCTTAGGCGAGCTGATGCTTCGCCTTTCCACCCCCGGAAATCAGGTCTACGTCCAGGCTAACTCCTTCGACATCAACTACGGCGGCGGCGAGGCCAACGTCGCGGTGTCCCTCTCCAACTATGGATGCGACGCCTGCTTCCTCTCCAAGATCCCGACCAATGACATCGGACAGAGCGCCGTCAATTCGCTCCGCCAGTTCGGCGTCGACACCTCCCGCATCATCCGCGGCGGCGATCGCCTTGGCATCTATTTCCTCCAGACCGGCGCCTCGATGAGGGCCTCCAAGGTCATCTATGACCGCGCCCACAGCGCCATCGCCGAAGCCAAACCCGAGGAATTCGATTTCGATAAGCTCCTCGAAGGCGTGGAATGGCTCCACATCTCCGGCATCACCCCGGCTTTGTCCGCTAATGCCGCCGAAGTCACTAAGCTCGCCCTCATGAAGGCCAAGGAAAAAGGCATCACCACCTCCTTCGACCTCAACTTCCGCAGCAAGCTCTGGACCAAGGAACAGGCCCAAGCCTGCATGGTCCCGCTCATGAAGTACGTCGACTATGCGATCGGCAACGAAGAAGATGCCCAGAATTGCCTCGGCTTCCACCTCGAAGGCGATGTCACCTCCGGCAAGCTTGACGTCGAGAAATATGAAGTTATGCTCAAGGCCCTTTGCAAGCAGTACGGCTTCAAAGGCGCCGCCACCTCCCTCCGCGA
This sequence comes from Bacilli bacterium, assembly GCA_024693415.1. The sequence goes on along the minus strand of JAILKX010000232.1, from coordinate 1,713 downwards.
ATCGAAGTCCGCTTCCTGGAACGGCTGGGCCGGTGCCCTCGTCAAAGACGGCGAGTTCTATCTCTCCAAGCACTACGAGATCAACCCGATCGTCGACCGCGTCGGCGGCGGCGACTCCTTCTCCGCGGGTCTCATCTATGGCTTGACCCACTACGACAACCCGAGCGATGCCATCAACTTCGCCGTTGCCGCAAGCGCCCTCAAGCAGACCATCCCCGGCGACTACAACCACGTCGGCCTCAAGGAAGTCGAAACCCTCATGGGTGGCGATGCCTCCGGCCGCGTCCAGCGCTAAATCGCTTCCCGACCTAAACCGCCTCTTGTCTCCTTTCTTGAGGCGGTTTTCCTTTTCGTTTCGAAAATCCATTGAGGGCGTGTATGCGAATTCGCATCCGCGAATCCATTTTCATGCGCCTGATTGCGCGCGCATAAATCCATATTTAAAGTGCGCCCAAACGCGCACATATGCGCGAAATGATCCCCTTCGCGCGTAAATCGGTATTGCTTTGCCGAAATAGTTGGTACACTAGGGCCAAACCAAAGGAGAACTTATAATGGCTAACCGTTTCTGTCTCAACCCCACCTCATACCATGGTTTCGGCGCGATCGAGAACATCGTCCCGGAACTTGTTGCCCACGGCAAAAAGAAAGCATTGATCATCACCGACAACAGCTTGGTCAAATTCGGCGTCGTCAAAAACGTCACCGACCTCCTCGAGAAGGCGAACTTCCCCTACGAGATCTATGACGAAGTGAAACCCAACCCGACCATCGAAAACGTCAAGCGCGGCGTCGAGGCGTTTAAAGCCTCCAAGGCCGATGCGATCATCGCGATCGGCGGCGGATCCTCCATGGACACCGCCAAAGGCGTCGGCATCATCGTCGAAAACCCTGAATTCGCGGACGTCCGCTCCCTCGAAGGCGTCGCCCCGACCAAAAACCACGCCACCTTCACGATCGCAGTGGCGACCACCGCGGGAACCGCGGCCGAAGTCACCATCAACTACGTCATCACCGACGAAGAGAAGAAGCGCAAATTCGTCTGCGTCGATGTCCATGACCTCCCTGAGGTCGCCGTCGTCGACCCGACCATGATGCTCACCATGCCCAAAGGCCTCACCGCCGCAACCGGCATGGACGCCCTCACCCACGCGATCGAAGGCCTCATCACCGGCGGCGCTTGGGAACTTTCCGACATGTTCCACCTCGAAGCGATCCGCATCATCTCCCATAACCTTCGCTCGGCATATGCCGGCGAAAGGAAGGGCAAAGAGGAGATGGCCCTTGGCCAGTATGTGGCCGGCATGGGCTTCTCGAACGTCGGCCTCGGCATGGTCCACTCGATGGCCCACCCCCTCTCCGCGTTCTATGACACCCCGCATGGCGTCGCCTGCTCGATCCTGCTTCCGACCGGCATGAAGTACAACGCGCCCTACTCCGGCGAAAAGTACCGCGAGATCTGCCGCGTCATGGACGTCGAAGGCTGGGAGACCATGAGCCAGGAAGAATACCGCAAAGCCGCGATCGACGCGGTCCAAAAGCTCTCCGACGACGTCGGCATCCCCAAGGGACTCAAGGGCATCGTCAAAGAAGAGGACCTCGACTACCTCGCCGACTGCGCGATGGCCGACGCCTGCATGCCCGGCAACCCCGCCCCAATCGACAAGGAAACCGTCATCAAGCTTTACAAGAGCCTGATGTGATTACGTCCAT
>JAILKX010000230.1 GCA_024693415.1 Bacilli bacterium | reverse complement strand
GAGGCTTAGTTCGACGCCGTTGACGGAGATCTTGAGGACCCCGTCCAATGCCATTTCGGCGTTATAGGCCATCATGAAGTCCATCTCGACGGTTCCGGCTTTGTCGGAAGAGAAGTGGATGGTCTCTTTGCAGCCCTGGGTGAACCAGCCGACGGACTTGCCGCCATGGGCGAATTCGGTTTCTTCGACCGGGGTGTCGCCCGGGCCGATGCCCCATTGCGGGTAGCCCCAGACTCCGTCCGGGTCATAGTGTTCGGCGTCTTCGAATTCGAGGTAGTAGTCGGCGGCTCTGGCCGAGGCTTTCTCGACGGTGATGTCGACGCTGCCGATCTTGTAGCCGTCCTTGCGGGCCTGGATCTTGGTGGTGCCGGGCTTCAGGGCGGTGACGGTTCCGGTCGCATCGACGGAGGCGACGGATTCGTCGCGAGAGGAGAAGGCGACGCCTTCGACGGAGGAGGTGACCTTGGCGGTCTCGCCGACCTTGATCGTGGCTTTGTCGATGGTCAGGACGATCTTCTCTTCGGTGGCCGAGGATACGACGGAAGAGGTGGTGCCGGGGTCGCTGGAGCCAGCTGCCGGGGTGGAGGAGGAGGTGGTGGTTCCGCCGCCGCAGGAGGCAAGGAGCGCCGCGGAGGCGAGGGTTAACAGGATAGAGGATTTTTTCATGGTATCTGTTCCTTATTTATATATGGATTAGGCGACGTTCCTCGGGTTCTCGACTCCGATCGCTTCGAAGTCGGCATCCTGCCAGGCTGCGTTGGAGTGGACCAAGGAATAGAGGATGTTCTTGGAGGCGCGGTAGAAGTAGTACCTCATGTCGTGCGGGGACTGGGTGAACGCGGTGCGGATCATGTTCTGCGCATCGATCAGCCATTCGTCGTTGCCGGCGCGGATGCCAGCGGTGACGACCATCGAGGCGTTGTTGTAGTCGGTGACGACGCTGCCCTTGAAGCCCCATTCGGTGCGGAGGAGGTCGGTGAGCAAGGCTTTGCTCGCGCCGGACCAGGTGGTCCCCATGAAGGAGAAGGCGCTCATCATGCCGACGCCGCCGAGATCGGTGTAGATTTCGAACGGACGGAGGTAGATTTCGCGGATGGCCTGCTCGGAGGCGAAGACGTTGATGTCGCCGCGGTTGGTTTCCTGCTCGTTGAGGCCGAGGTGCTTCGCGAAGGTGTAGACGCCCATTTCCATGGCGCCTTTAGCGGTGTAGCCGCCCATGTTGCCGGCGATGAGGGGATCTTCGGAATAGTATTCGAAGGCGCGTCCGGCGTAGGGGGAACGGTGGATGTTCATGCCAGGGGCATACCAGCCGGTGAGGCCGCGGGCGGTTCCTTCTTTGGCGCAGGATTTGCCGAAGAGCTTGGCCGCTTCATTCCACCAGGTGGAGGCGAGGATGACGCCAGAGGGGTGGCCGGTGCCGGAGTTAAGGCAGCTCGCAGGGCCGTCGCCTTCAAGCGAGAATTCCTTCTGGATCGAGGCGATCTTCGGGGTGCCGAATTCGCCTTTGCCGACGAGGTCCTTCATGTCCTGCTCGGAGAGCTGGCTCAGGAAGTTGGGCCAACGCGGGTCGTCCCAGGCGGCGTTCTTCATATCGAAGATGGTGATGGGCTCATCGAGGGTCTGGCCGATGTTGACCTCCTCGGTGATCTCGTTGTCGCCATAGACCTTGGTGCGGAGGTTGTTGTTGTCGATTTCCGGGTTGCCCCAGGTGGTGTCGATGTCGGCGTGCTTGGTGAAGGTGCCTTCCCAATCGCCGCGGGAGAGGTAGACGTTCGGCGTGGTGCCGGCGCCGCGGTTCAAATCGGCGAAGAGCTCGGAGTACTTGGCCCCGGTCTGATAGGAGGTTTCGAACACGACGTCGTCCTCGAGGGTGAACTTGAAGACGTTGTCGTTGCCTTCCTTATCCTTGGAGGTCTTGTAGCAGTCCTCGCCCATGATGATCTGATATTCGCCCTTCTCCGCGACGTAGCAGTTGCGGGTGGAATCCCAGGACGCGAGCTCGCGGAGATCCATGTTGATGGTGTACTGCTCCATCTTGTTCTCCTCGGGGTCGAGGACGTTGGACTTCAGGTAGGAGACGAGGTTGCGCGAGGCCTTCTCGATCTTGCCGGTATACGGCGGGTTGGAGTAGAACTCGGCGACGTATTTGCCGGCGCGGGTGCCGGTGTTCTCGACGCGGAAGGTGATGCTGATCTTCTGGGTCTCCTTGTCGTAGGAGGAAGATTCGATCCACTTGTCGAAGGTGGTGTAGCTGAGGCCGTGGCCGAAGGAGTAGTAGACCTCATCGTCATAGACGAATTCGGGGTCGGTTTCGGCGCGGGTGGTGTAGTAGCGATAGCCTACGTAGATGCCTTCGTAGTAGTTCGCGAAGTTGTAGGCCTTTCCGCCCGAGAAGCGGGTGGTGTTGCGCCCAAAGGTCTCGTTGGCGGGGTTCGCGGCGAGGTTGACGGGCCAGGTGTCGACGAGGCGGCCGGAGGGGTTGGTCTCGCCGGAGAGGATCGAGGCGATGCCGCGGGTTCCGGTAAGGCCGGGGTGGCCGACGTAGAGGATGGTGTCGATTCCGAGGTCGTCGAGGTCGTTGATGTACATCGGGCCCGGGGTGTTCAGCAAGACGATGACTTTGTCGAAGTTATCGGTGATGAGGGTGAGGAGGTCATATTCCTCGCCGGTGAGCCTAAGCTCGTCCATCTTGCTGGAATAGGGGAGGTCGTACTGCTCGGTGCCGTAGCGCGAGATGCAGAAGAGGGCGGTGTCGGAATATTCGAGCGCCTGATCGATGAGGCTCTTGCCGTTGATTTCCGAATAGGCCTGCTCGTAGGCGGCGACTTTCGGCTCGTGCTCATAGGGGAGCCATTTCGGCTTGATGCCCTCGTAGCGGCCGGTGGTGCCGAAGGTCGCGATGGAGGCGTGCATGTTGTAGTCGCTTTCGGCGATGGAATAGGGGGTCTTGTTGCCGGAGGAAGCGTAGTTCTTGCAGAGGTTGTGGAGGTAGGGGTTGTACTCGAAGCCGGCTTCGGTGATCGCGGTCTCGAGCTTCACGCATTTGACTTCGCGGCCGTTGGCGTACTTGTAGTCGGTGGCGAATTCGCCGGAACCGCCGTTGCCGTAGAAGATGCCGAATGCGTTGGCGCCGAAGATGTTGATCTTCGGGGTGGTCTCCTTGTTGAGGGGGAGGAGGCCTTTGTCGTTGCGCATGAGGACCGCGCCTTCCTTCTCGATCGTGACGACGTTCTCGGTCGCCTCGGCGGCGACGAGGGCCGCGGAGGGGCTATCGACGGTCTGATCGGTGTAGAAGAGGGTGGCCCAGATGGTGGATCCGTAGGTGCTGAGCAAGGGGGTCGCTACGAGCGAGACGACGAGGATCAGCGAGAAGACGGGGTAGAAGAAGAACGAAGCGAATCTCCAGCGAAGCAGGGTCTTGGTGCCTTTGGGCTGGGAGTTGATGAAGTCTTTCTTCTCCTTGCCCTTGAGCTGCTTGGCCTGCTGCTTGACTGACTTGTAGGCTTCCCTCTCCTCTTTGGACATCCTTCCGAAGCCGAGGGCGAACACGAAGATTCCGAGAACCAACGCGAGCACACCGACGGCGATGAGAACGACGTACCAATCGGATGCCCAATCGAATGAATCGATCGGATACCCGGGGATGGGTTCCCAAGCATAGGTTGCGAATGGGGTCATATTTGCTCCTTTTTTGTTTTGCGCGGCCGGTTTTATCCTTTGCCTGCGCCCATTCCCTCCGTGTGGGTGCAAAGCGATCGATATTCGCCGGTTCGCGACTTGTTTGCCCTACTATATCGACAAGAAAAAACGCAAACTTGCTTTTAGCGCAGGCTTGCGTTTTCTCGCTTAATCTTATGGTTTGCGGATGAGTCAGATGGCGATTTTCAAGGTGAACACGTTGCCTTCGATGCCATAGGATGCGGTGCCGCCGTATTTGTTGACGATGTGTTCGATGGAGCGGGTGCCGAAGCCGTGGTTTTTGGGGTCTTCCTTGGTGGTGAGCAGGTGGCCTTCGTCATCGATTTTGCGGTCGCCCTCGAAATAATTGACGCATTCGATGATAATGACGCCCTTCTCTTTCTCGGCGGTGAGGGCGATGGTCTTAAGCGATGGGTCGGAGAGCTTCTCCGTCGCCTCGATCGCGTTGTCGATGATGTTCATGAACAGGAAATATTGATCGCTGTAATCCATTTTTGAGAACGCTTCCCCGTCGATGAGGCTCGTGAACTCGATGTCGCGCGAGCGGCAGTAGAGCTGCTTCTCCTGGATCAGGACGTCGATGTTGTGACTGCCGGTCCTGATGCCGGTGTCGAAGAAGTACAGGGATTGCTCAAGCAGGTCGAAATCCTCGGTGGACGGCGTCGTCCCGCGTTGGCGCATCGCCCGGATCTGCTTGCGCAGGTCGTGGCACTTCATGTTGATGAAGCTCATGTTCTGCTCGGTCTTCATGTGCTCGGCGAGTTTGGCGTTCAAGGTAGTGGTCACCACGGTCATCTCCCTCTGCATCGCGCCGTAGCGGAAGCCGTGGATGATCGCGATCTCATAGGTGATGCAGATCCAGGAGAAGGTGATGTCGAGCACGATCTTGAGCGGCTGCATCCATGGGGCTTGGGTGTAGTTGGAGGCATAGGCGTTCGCCACGACGACGATGAAGTAGAGCGAAATCGCAAGCGGGATCATGGCGCGGGTGGCGAAGACGTCCCTCGCGACCTTTTCGTAGGGTTTGCAGACGAAGATGTAAAGCGCGGTGAACCCAAGCGCATAAACCGCGATCTGCAGCATGTCCATGATGACGTCGGCGATCCATAGGTCCGCTTCGGCGAAGCAGCTCGCGATCGCGGCCTGGACCCCAGTGAAAAGAACGAGGTCGGTGACGTGATAGATGATGTGCTGCATCGTATAGGCAAAGAGGATCATCAGGAACATATCCCAGAACCGATAGGCGTAGGCGTTATAGAAGCCGAGGAAGATCGCGACGATGAAGATCGTGTAAATGCCGATGTTCCACCCGATGCTCCAAGGGATGACCTTGGTGGTCAGGAAAAAGAGGCCGACGCTCGTGCCGTAGATGAGGATGAGGGAGGCGGGGATCCTAAGATAGGGGCGGCTCCGGAATTTAAGCTTCTTCGGAATCAGAAGCATGAGCGACGCGATCATCTGGGACGCGAACGTGAAGAACATCGTGAAATACAGCTGCACCATAAGTCTTAACACCCTTTCTCCAGCATGAAGCGCTTGAAATCCCTGACGAATTCCTTTCGCCTGGGATGGGACGCTTTGATCGTTTCGCCGTTGCTCAGCAAAATGTCGTATTGCATAATTCCCTCGATCTTCGCCGCGTTGACGAGGTAGCAGGAGTTGCAGCGGAGGAAGTTGTGGGGCCTCAGCCGGTCTTCGAATTGTTTGAGCGTCCCATACGCCGACGTGGTTCTGTCGGCTTCGTGGAATATGACCTCATGGCCGAAAATCTCCAAATACAGCAGGCCGGACAGATCGATTTTCATGTACCCAGACTCGGTCTTCACGACGATCGCTTCGTCCGCCTTCGCGGCCAATCTCCGCATAACGCGGCCAAGCTTGAGCGACAGAGACGGATAACGAAGGGGCTTCAGGACGTAATCGATCGCGGAAACCTCGTATCCGCTTGTGGCGTATTTCCCGAGGTTCGTCTGGAACATGATGATGACGTCCTCATCGGTTTTTCGGATGACGCGGGCGACGTCGATCCCGTTGCGGTCCCCCAACTCGACGTCGAGGATGATGAAATCGAATTGAGATTTGAACCCGGTAAGGAACGTTTCCCCGCTGGAATAGACCTTAATATCAAAGACATAGCCATATTCCTTGGCGTATTGCATCAACAACGAACGTACCGCCTCGGCATCCTCGGCGGTATCTTCGGCTATAGCTATGCGGTATTCTTTGGACAAAGCGCGCCCTCCTGCTTCCTTTGGAAGTTCCGATATTAAACCAGTCAAAGGGAGCAAACGGTCGCTTTCACATATCCTTTCATTTTTAAGCGTAAACTTAATTTTTTCCACGCTTTCATTATATACGCTCAAGGAAATTGTCCAATCAGGCGTTATGCAAGCGCGGAACGCGTGAGATTCTGATCCAAACTCGAGGAGCAAAGCCGAAGAAGGCTTTTCGCATATATGTATCCAATGGATTCTGTTTTTAGCCGATAACTGAATGATATGAAATACAAGGATACAGAAAAAGTTAGACAATGCCTAACTTATCTATATATCGATTTCCGAATTTCAACGCACGCCCTCAATATTTTCCTTCATATCTCGCGCATTCGCTCTCCCTGGGCGCCGCCATGAGGGGATAGCCGCGCATCGTTTTAAGGAATCTCCGCGCCCCGAATGGGTGGCCGGCCCACCGGTCCCTTGCTGAGCTCGCGGCGGCCACCCCGAGAGCACCTTTTGGATGCTCGGGCGGCCCCCAGGGCCCCCAGAAGGCCCGTACATGCGTTTTGGCATGCCCTAGGGAGGTAAGTCCCTTCTTGGGGGAATCGCGCTAGGAGGGCATGTTTTGATGATTCTCGTGCGCGTGCGCTTGCTAAGTTTGGAATTGAATATCCCCCAAACCCCCTTTATAATACTTAAGCCCTTTTGAAGGGAAGGGCACACACTCTTATGGTCGCATAGAACCAACTAAGGCGACCCAGAGACCGAAATTAGGAGGTGCAATTATCATGGGAAAATACGAGATCATGTACATCCTCTCCGCCGATCTTGACGATGCGGCGAGAAAGGCTGAGATCGAGAAGCTCCACGGCATCTTGACCGCGAACACCGCGACCATCAAGAACGTCAACGAGTGGGGCGTCCGCGAATTTGCCTACCCGATCAAGAAAAGGACCAAGGGCTACTACGTCGTCCTCAAAGTGACCGCCGAGCCCGAGGGACTCAAAGAATTTGATCGTCTGGCCAGACTCGACAACCAAGTCGTTCGTTTCCTTATCACCGTCGATAAGGACTAATCAATTCATTCAAGGAGGATTGTCTTTATGGTTAACAACGTCGTCCTCGTCGGCCGCCTAACCCGCGACCCCGAACTCCGCAAAACTTCCACCGGCATGAGCGTGGCTTCCTTCACCATCGCAAGCGACGATTCCAGGAAGGGACCTAACGGAGAGAAAGTCACAATCTTCATGAACGTATCTGTGTTTGGCAACAGCGCGGACACCGTCGTCAAGTTCACCCGCAAGGGCTCGCTCGTCGGCGTGGTCGGCCGCCTTACCCAGCGCAAATACACCCGCAGGAACGACAATGTCGAGGTCACTGCGACCGAAATCGTCGCGAATCAGGTCGAGTTCCTCGAACCGAAATCCGCGAACGCGGCATCCGATAACGGATATCGCGCCGATGTCCCGGCCGCCAATGACTTCTCGCAAGTCGACAATCAGCAGGGCAGCCAGAACCTGGACGCCATCGATGTAGTCGATGACGACCTCCCGTTCTAAGCGCCCGGAAAGGATCTCAAAAACATGGCATTCAGGAAAATGCGTTCCCGCCGCAAGGTCTGCTACTTCACCAAGAACCACGTCAAGTATATCGATTACAAAGACGCCGAGCTTCTCAGCAAGTTCATCGGACCCGACGGCAAGATTACCCCGCGTTCCATCACCGGCACCAGCGCCAAGTATCAGCGCCAGCTCGCCACCGCGATCAAGAACGCCCGCTTCATGGGTTTGCTCCCGGAAGTTAAGTAATCGCAGGAAAATTGTCGCCGAACAAGCCCGTCCGCCCTCATCAGGACAGAAAGTCCCGACCCAGGGCTCACGGCACCCTCGGCCGACAACCCGCCCGCTCAATATGGATCAGGTCCCTTCATCGGGGCCTTTTCTTTACGCTTGGGGAGGACGAAAAAAAGGCCGAACCCGGGCGGTAAGCGGTCGGCCCAAAACGGCTATTACGCTTAGCCCTCTATAAATGCTCGCTACCTAAACCGGGGACAACAACAAAGAAAATGTTGAGAATAATCAAGGTTTTTTCTAATAGATAGGTAGAATAAACATGCAAATTTGGTAGAATACTATTGAATATAGAGAGGCGTTTTATGGATAAAATAATAGTTAAAAATATTGAAATTAATGTCACTGGAATAAACGACAACGATTATATTAGCTTGACCGATATAGCTCGTTTAAAAAACGAAGAAGATCCTAACGCCGTGATAGCTAATTGGATCAGAAGAGTTGACTCTCTCCAATTTTTGACAATTTGGGAACGGCTTAATAATGATATTTTTAAACCCACCGATTTCGAGGGGTTTAGAAGCAAGCCCGGGGAAAATGCATTCAGTATTTCCCCCAAGAAATGGATAGAACTCACCAACGCTATTGGTATAAAAGTTAAATCTGGTCGCCATGGTGGTGGCACATACGCTCATCGCGACATTGCTTTAGAATTTGCTTCTTGGATTTCTGCGGAAGTAAAACTGTTCATCATTAAGGAATTCCAAAGACTGAAAATTCAAGAATCCGAACAACTTGAATGGCGCGGCAAGAGATTATTAACCAAGTTAAATTATTTGATTCACACAGATGCTGTGAAGGAATTTTTGGTTCCTGTTGAATTATCAAATGAACAAAAGAACTTTATTTATGCTAGCGAAGCTGACCTTTTAAACGTGGCTCTATTTGGTAAAACAGCCAAGCAGTGGAGAGATATCAATCCAAACGAAGAAGGCAATTTAAGAGACCACGCAAGCACTATAGAGTTAGCGATTCTCAGCAATTTGGAATACTTAAATTCCATGCTGATATCTCAAAAATTATCCCAGCAGGAAAGATTGGCCCTTCTCAACAAAGAAGCAAATAGAGAAAAGGAGTTGTTTAATAGGAACAACGTTAAACCAATTAACAGGATTGAAAAGAAGTAAACCGGTCGATTTCGACGCGGCCAAAAGGAGGTTTTTATGGCGTATAAAGTTTTGGGAGACAGAATAAAAAAGATTCGTTTAGACAACAATATGACTCAACAAGAATTTGCAGAGGCGCTTGGTTATACCCATAAATCGATGATCAATAAAATCGAAACAGGACAAACAGATATATCTTTTGATGTTGTTTTAAGGTTAATAATGAGTTTTAAAGTCAATGCGAATGAATTCTTGGATTTATCGATTCCCGAAAGCGAAGAATTGATGGCAAAAGCAGAAAAAATAGATAAACCGGATTGGAGGAAAATCCATCCATTAAAATCTAGAGATGAAAGTGTTGTCTATGTCAGGCCAACGGTGATCGATAATCCAAACATTGTTGTAGGCGAATATACATATTTTGATGGACAGAATTTTCAAAGACACGTGACGCATCATTACGATTTTATCGGCGATAAGCTAATTATCGGCAAATTTTGTCAGATTGGTAGAGGCGTAGAATTCATCATGAATGGCGCTAATCACCAAATGAATTCGGCCTCCACCTATCCTTTTTATATCTTTAATGGTTGGAAGCAAGAATCTCCTAAAAAAGAGGATTTGCCATATAAAGGCGATACAATCATTGGCAATGACGTTTGGATTGGCCAAAACGTCACATTCCTCCCGGGTGTGCATGTTGGGGACGGATGCATTGTTGGGGCGAATTCCGTTGTGGGGTCAGATATCTCTCCTTATTCGGTGGCAGTGGGGAATCCCGCTAGAGTCATTAGAAAAAGATTTGATGATGAGATGATTGGGCTATTAGAAAAACTTAAATGGTGGAACAAACCCACAAGTCAAATCCAAAAAATCATTCCTCTGCTTTCCAATAGCGACGCTGAGTATGTTAAAGAAGAGATCAAATACATTTTGAAAAGCGAAAAGGCATTATTGGGCCATGGAACGCAAAGCAACTAACAAGCAAGACAATCCGACCTAAGAATGCTGTTTTTGCTAAAAGAGGTTCGAAGGGCACGGCAACAACCCAGACCCCCTGGCGACGGAAGGGAGGTGCTGCGACGAATGCAATCGGAAGGTCGTCGAGGCCAGGATCCTGAAGGCCATGGAGGACTGGTATTGAATCCGGCGGGCTCGCGGAGGACGGCTATCGCGGCATAATTCAGGAGGACGGAGATTTCTGTCTTAAATAGGAAAAAGGAGGTCGTCCGTCTACAAATCTTGTTGTCGCCGAACAAGCCCGTTCGCCCTCGGCAGGACAGAAAGCCCCGACCTAGGGCTCACGGCACCCTCGGCCGACAACTCCGCCAGCTCTATAAGATCAGGTCCCTTCATCGGGGCCTTTTCTTTACGATTCTGGGGGGAGTAAGCGCTTTACACATGCGCGGACGCAAGTTTATAATTTTGTAAATTCCTTAGGGGGAAAATCTCATGAAAAAAGGATTCTTTAGATCAAAGCCTTGGCTTTTGCTCGTCCTTTCCGCCATGGCCCTGTCTTCGTGCGGAGGCGGCGGCAGCGGCGGAGAGCCTGCCTCGGAACCGAGCTCGTCGGAGTCGGATCCGTCCTCATCTTCCTCGCTTAGCACCTCTTCCAAACCGGAAGCCGACCCCACGCTGACCTTCGTCACCCAAGGCGGCACCCCGATCGCCACCGTGACCGGCGTCAAAGGGGAAACCATCGATTATTCCCAATACGTCACCACCAAGGAAGGCGCGGAATTCATCGGCTGGTATGGCTCCGCAGACGGCGGCATGCTCGCTCCCACCGTCTTTGACGGCGCCCAAACCGTCTATGCGTATTGGTCCGGCATGCCCGGCGCGCGCGGCTTCTATTACGGCCATTATCCGCAGAGCAAAGTCACCGACCGCACCCTGAAGCAAGCCATCCATGACCATGGCACCTCGACCGGAAGCCTCGGCAGCAACGACTACCTCTATGAGGGGGTTAAGTACCACTTGGTCGAAACGAGCCGAACCTCCTACGACTATTACCAATATGAGCTCATCAACTGGGATTGGCGGGAAAGCGCGGACAACGTCTACCTCCTCACCGCGGATTCGGTCCTCGCCTATGCCCAGATGGGATGCGATTTCCCCTATACCCTCACTACCTATGAGCAGAAAGCCAACTACCTTTCCGATTTCTCCCACACCGAGTTGTACGAGTGGCTGAACGGAAGCTTCCTGACTTCCGCTTTCACCGCCGACGAACGCAAAGACATCGACGGGGACATCCGCTTGCCTAGCTACGGGGGAACCTACAAGATCTCCGAAGTTCGCGACTGGATGTATAACGCCTCCGATTACGCCTTCAGCTTCGGCGACCGCGGCCATGGCCTCGTCGGCCAAGAACAGCCCAACGGCACCAAGACCGTCTACGATTATTGGTATTCCTCGCATCGCGCCCGCAGTAGTTTGGAAACCACGATGGGCGATGAGCCGCTCGAATATTACTACCGCGCCACCCTCCGCGATGGCCTCGACAGCGACTATCTGCCCTTCGCCGATGACATCGACGAATGGCACGGCGTCGTCCCGCAGTTCACCCTCGACCTCAACGAGGCCGCCGAGCGCGTCCTCCATTTCGATACCGGCGAAGGCAGCCCCATCGCCGACATCACCGTGACGGCGAAGCTCGGCAAGAGCCCCTCGGTCGATCTTCCTTTGGAAGAACCCACCCGCGATGACTATCTCTTCGTCGGTTGGTTCCGGGAACCCACCTATGCGACTCCCGTCGAAGACCGCTACACCTTCGGACCCCAAGAGAGGGAAGCGACCCTCTACGCCATGTGGCAATACGACACCACCGTCTATGAATCCGCCGTGACCTACCACCTTAACGGCGGCACGTTGCAGTGGGGCACCCCCGAGACGGTCTTCAGCGACGCTCCCGTCTTGACCCAGATCCAGAACTATGAGCCCTATTACGACAATTACCATGAATTCGTCGGCTGGTTCCTCGACGAAGAGCTGCAACAGCCCCTCTCCGCCACCTATAAGACCAAGAAGCCAATCGACCTTTATGCCAAATGGGCGGAGCTCGATCCCGTCGACATCGACTTCGCTTACAACGAACTCGAAGACGGAACGCTCGAAGTCTCGGGCCTCTACGAATTCGATTACGGCGGAGTCTTGACCATCCCCGCCGCCAAATCCGACGGCACCGTGGTCAGCAGAGTCGCCGCGAACGCTTTCGCGAATTCGGCGGGCATCACCAAGGTCGTGTTCCCCGCTTCGATCAAATCTATCGGCGATTCGGCCTTCGCCGGCTTGGCGATCACCGAAGTCGAATTCAACTCTGGCCTGGAGCGCATCGAGCGCCGCGCCTTCTTCAATTGCTCCCTGGTTGAAGTCGAATGGCCGAGCTCGCTCCTATATATCGGAGACGAAGCCTTCCGCCACAACCAACTCACCTCTCTCCGCGTCCCGGACGTGGAATATGGATCCTACGCGTTCTGCGCCAACTACGCATTGGTCAACGTGACCTTCGACGAAGGCATGACCGCGATCCCGACCGGCCTATTGAATGGCTGCTCTCCCGTCGGAACCATCGTCCTCCCCGAATCCGTCACCCGGATCGAGAGCTTTGCCTTTGGCGGTGGAGACTACGGCGAAATCCATCTCCGCGCCGGCATGAGCCTCGATGACGAAGCCTTCCGCTGGGGCTTCTTCGACAAGTTCTACATCGAAGGCAATTTGGCGGAGAACGTCACTTCCGCCATCTTCGAAGGCGTTGTCATCTCCGAGCTCCATATCGGAGCGGAGGTCACCGCCTTGCCCGCGAACCTCACCGCTCCCGCGCGGACCAAAGTCTATATCGACAGCGGCTTCATCCAGTGGTTCGGCCTCGCCAATAACGACAAATTGCTCACCAACGCCACGGAAATCTATTATTCCGGCGCCAAATTAAGCGGCGAGATCACCATCCCCGAAGGCCAAACCTCAATCCCGCTGAACACCTTCGTCGGCTCGGAGATCACCAAGATCACCATCCCCGATTCTCTCACTTCGCTTCCTAGCGGCGCCTTCTCCGGCGTGACCACCCTCAAAGAAGCCGACATCCCCGTCGCTTCGATGGTCGCCGCGCTTCCTTCCTCGGTCGAGAAGCTGACCATCCGCAACTACAACTCGATCGGCAACTTCAACGCCCTCAAGAACCTCAAGGAACTTTATATCCTTGGCAGCACGGGCAAATACAGCCTCAACCTCCGCAATTCCAACAACACCGGCAAACTCGAGAAAGTCGAGATCGCCCTCTGCCAAATCGCCTTGTCGCAGAATGGCTTCGCCGGCCATCCGAACCTCGCCGAGGTCACTTTGCCCTATTTCGGCGATAGCGGCTATCCCAACGGCGCCGTCTACCATTTCGGTACCAACAACCTCGGCTGCGTCCGCAAGCTCACCATCCTCGGCGGCCAGCTCTATGACAACTATTCCTATTCCAACGCCCTGACCAACGTCAGCGAAATCGTGATCGGGAGCCAGGTGACCGACATCGGCGCCAACGCCTTCCGCAACTACACGAGTCTCACCAACCTCGTCTTTGACGACCCCCATGTCAGGAGGATCGGCGAATACGCCTTCGCTAACACCAAGCTGACCTCCTTCGTCTTGCCGGCCACCGTCTTTAACTGCGGCCAGAACCTCTTCGCCGACACCCCGACCATGACGAGCCTCTCCGTCGCCCCGGGCAATGCGACCTACGATTCCCGCGACAATTGCAACTGCATCATCAACACCGAGCGGAACGTCGTCGTCGTCACCATCCCGACCTCGGTCATCCCCGAATCCATCACCATCGCTACCAGCGGCTTCTACTCCAATGTCAACCAAGACACCTTCGTTGTCCCCGCCCGCATGACGGCCATCAACGAGGGCTCTTTCCGCGGAGCCCAGATCCGCCGCTTGGACCTCAGCGCCAACCCGGACATCCGCCTCAACAAAGGCGGCCTCGCCGGCATCCAAGGCTTGGAAGAGCTGGTTCTTGGCTCGATGCCTTATTCCCTCAAGGATCTCTTCACCACCATCCCCGACAGCTTGACCACCGTGGATCTCTCCGCGATGTCTTCTGGAGACTTGCCCAACAACGCCTTCGCCACTGCCTCGAGCCTCACCTCTGTCACCTTGCCCGACTATCTGCAGGCTTTGCCGACGAAATGCTTCCAAGGCTGCACCGGGCTCTCCGGGGCGCTTAGCTTCCCCAACGTCCAATACGTGGAAGACTATGCCTTCGCTGGCTGCCGCGGCATCACTTCGATCGACCTCCCCGAAGCTCTCAGCCTGGAGAACTATTGCTTTGACTCCTGCTTGGCCTTGCAGACCGTGAACTTCCCCAAGGCCACCTCGATGGGCTTCGGCATCTTCGAGAACGACATGAACCTCGACGTCCTCGTCATCCCGGCGACGTTGAAGGCTCGCAGCAACATCTATCCGCGCCCCTTCACCGATTCCTCTTTGAAGCCGAAAGCCGCCGCCCACGGCATCATCCTCGAAGAAGGCACGACGCAGATCATCCAAACCTTCTTCCAAAACCTGACCGCGGATTACATCGTGCTCCCGTCCACCCTTCAGAACGAGAACCTCATGGAATCCTGCGTCAACGACAACACCCAGATCGGCAAAATCTATTGGGGCGGCACGAGCGTCTCGAGCTTCACGACCATCCTCAACGGCTCGGACAAGCTCGGCAACCCGAACTTCTTCGATAAGACGAAGGCCTACTTCCGATCCCGCACGATCGTTTGCTACTCTTCGAGCAGCCGCTCCGGCTATTGGCACTACGTCGATGGCCTGCCCGTCGAGTGGTGATCCCCATCTAAGAACCAGGCGCCTTCGGGCGCCTCTTTTCATTGCTTGAAAACGGTCTTTGCATTAAAGATTCCTAAGAGGAAAAAAGATGCCCAGCATATTCGATGAAGCGGTGGAACGCATGGGAACCGATTCCTGCAAATGGAATGGGAAGGAAAGCGAGCTCCCGATGTGGGTGGCCGACATGGATTTCCGCTCGCCGCAGCCGGTGATCGACGCGTTGGAGAAACGGGTCCGGCACGGCGTCTATGGCTATGCGATGCCGAAAGAGGAATGGGCGAAAGCCTACCAAGACTTCTATCTGCACCTCTATGGTTGGGACTTCAAGGCGGAGAGCCTCCATTTCGTGAGCTCGATCGTCGCCGCCGTCTACGCCGCGATCGAAGCGTATACGGAAGTGGGGGACGAAAAAAGGGCCGAACCCTGGATGAATAAGGAGGCAAAGGGTCGGCCCCATAAAAGGGTTGGAGGGGTGGCCAAGCAGAGGCCCCTCGCCATAACATACGGTACGGTTTCAGGAAATTTCGCCATTGATTTAATAATTCGACGATTTTCTTCTGCCAGGACGCGTTTTGGCTTGCCCCGGAAGCCCGCCACGAGACGGAAACGGTCGGCTAAGCCAAAAGCTTAATAACTTCGACGGTTGGCTTTAAATGGCTCGTTTCGAGATCCGCCTCGGGGGCTCCGTTTCGCTCATGGCCGCGGCATTATTAGGGCATGGAACTCAAAGAAAGCAACAAGCAAGGAAAGCCGTCATACACTTGCTGCCTCTGTCACAGGAGGTTCATCGGCCACGGCAACAACCCAGACCCCCTGGCGACGGAAGGGAGGTGCTGCGACGAATGCAACCGGAAGGTGATCGAGGCGAGGATCCTGAAGGCTATGGAGGACTGGTATTGAATCCGGCGGGCTCGCGTCCAAAGGCTTTCGCGGCATAATTAAGGAGGACGGAGATTTCTGTCTCAAATAGGAAAAAGGAGGTCGTCCGTCTACAATTGTGTAATTATCTAAACTTAATTATTCAAACTTAGACAAATATCTCTATCACAATAATTAACACAGATAACTTACACACAAACTAAGAAACAAAGATCTACTAACCCTAGATCTTTTTTCATACTTACTATCTATAGCTTACCTACCTATACTACCTACTCACTGCCTATATATAAATACTTACTCACATAGCTTCTCACTACATCTCACACGACAGCTTAACGACCAGCTCACCGCCTACGCCCTACCTATTTATATATATATAATATAGCCACCGACCAAGCCTACGCCCAAAGCCTACCGACCAGCTCTCGCACCAGACTCATTCTAACGCGCCAAACAAGCTCCACATCGCACCGAATCGACCAGCTCAAGCAAACGTCCGCCGGCTCTCAGAACAGCTCCCCACACGCCCCGCCCCCGCAACAGCAACAGAAAGCTGTAAATGCCCGCTCGCAATCGTTTCAAAACACGACATAATATGGATAGAACAATTTAGACAAAACTGAATGGATTGCTTTAGACAACGATAAAAGATTTGAAAACAATTAAGTCGTCCAAGTTGAAATGTTTAAAGATTACAAAGAAGAATAGATTATGAGCGAAAAAGAAAAAATGCTAAATGGCGAGTTATACGATCCGCTTGTCAAAGAGCTTTTGGATTTGAGGGTTAAATGTCATCGTCTTTGTCAGGAATATAACAACACCTTAGAAACTGAAACCGCCAAAAGAGCGGAGATCCTCAAAGAAATGGGTATCAAATTAGGTAAAGACGTTTATCTACAAGGACCTATCTATTTTGATTATGGTTGCTTCATTTCTATGGGTGATAACTCATACGCTAATTTCAATTTCACTGTCCTAGATATTTGTAAAGTGAATATTGGTAAAAATGTTTTTATTGGTCCTGGAGTTGGTTTAATGACTGCAATTCATCCATTAAGATATCAAGAACGTAACACTTTTATGAGTGATAAAGGCTATGTCACTGATGAAGAATATGGCAAACCTATCACTATTGAAGATAATTGCTGGATTGCCGCTAATGTGACTATATGTGGTGGAGTTACCATTGGAGAAGGCTCTGTTATTGGAGCAGGTTCAGTAGTGACTCGTTCCATTCCTAAAAACTCATTTGCCGCGGGGAATCCGTGTCGAGTAATAAGACAAATCACTGAAAAAGATTCAATGAAAAATAAAAAGTAGATTTATTATCTACCTTTCATATATAGACAAATAATACTTACTTACTTCAAACATTATATAAAAAGCAGCAGCCTTTGCCACAAGGCTGCTGCGACTGCGGCCTGCAGGAAGCTCCTAGTCACGATCTGGGGAATGCTTCGCAGCGGGTCCTTCTTCGAGAGATAGTTTAGCAAACTGCAGAGATTTTTAAAGGGATTTTATGCCCCGTTTTCGGCATGCCTTCAAAAGAGAAAGCCCAAAAAGAGAAAAAACTACTTGCCAAGACTTATCCTATTTCTTTACGCTTTCTGGTGGGCGGCTTATCGGGCCGTATTCGGGGAATCGATCCTCAAAGACGAATACAAAACTTCATCCAACGGGGTCCACGAATAACCCAAAAATAGAAAAAGAGGCGCCCCATGTGGTCGTTTTCATTCCAAATCGATTATAACGGAAGCGCCCAAATGATGAGCCCCACCACCGCGGCTGCCAAGACAAAGTAGATCGCTGCTGGCCACAAAACGACTTTCAGATGGAACCAATAATTATGGTATTCCTTGTCCATATGTTCCGTGCCAGGTAAACGGAACGCTTTTAGATTGGTGAATAATACCCAATCAAGGAAGAAGGTATCCCAAGCCACGATCCAATAGATGACGATGATCGAGAAGACGAAGCCATCCAAGAATGTTTTGCATCCACCCAACCAAGCCATCACGATCAAAAGAGCCAGATAAACAACGAGGCCGATCGATTTCACGATGATCCGCTGTTTGCCATTCATCTTTTCCGGAGAAACTTCGGGATGCTTCTCAAAATAGACTTTTTGGATTTCGGGTGGCCAATTGAAAACGGCAGATTCCTTTTTCCAGGTACCGAACACCAAAACGAAAAAGGTGAATAAGGCGGTCACC
>JAILKX010000037.1 GCA_024693415.1 Bacilli bacterium | reverse complement strand
GTGCGGGAATCCTCGGGGACCTCGGCTTCTTCCAGCGTTAGCGGCAAGGCGCTGCAGCAGGCCAAAAGCTTCGGGTCGAGGTTAGCGAGCGACCCATCGAAGAAGGCGATGATGACGTGGTTCTTGCCAAGCATCATCTTCGACTTGAACGTATGGTCGATGCCATAGTCGGAGATTTCGTCGATCGCGTGGACGAAATAGGCGGCGATATCCTCATAGCTATCGAACTCGAAGCCCATGACGCGGTTGGATTCGACGTTGCGCGGGGCGAGGTGCTGGTAGTCCATGAAGTCGCCGATCGGGTGGTCGACGGTGCCGATCGCCGAGAACGTGTTGGCGATCGCGCGGACCAATTTGAGCCGCAATTCGGGCTTCACGTCCTCGAGGACGAGGAAGCGGGAATAGGCAAGATGGGCGTAAAGCCTCGAGAAATCGGACTCGAGGATCGAGATGCCCTCGGCGGCGATGTTCGCGCGCAACGCGTCGCGCGCTCCTTCTAGAGATACGCCTTGGGCGATGATGCGCTCGGCCTTGCGGGTGTCGCGCTTGAAGCCGCGGGCCGCGGAGTCGTCGTTCAAGACGCGGACCTTCTGCTCCTTTTTGATCTTCGTGGCGGTTTCGTCGCCGACGAGCTTCTGGTTGGGTTTGTAGACGACCGTTTCCTTCGGCCCGATCGCTTCCGGGGTCCCGGCGACGAGCATCACGAGCTTCGACGCCTTCTTCTTTTTGTAGCGCCGCATCGTGGCGATGATCATCACAAGGCTCAATACCCCGCCCGCGATGAGCGGGATCGCGATGAACAAACCGGCCATCGACCCGGAGAAAAACCGCGTGAGGGCGACGATGCCGATCACGATCAGGGCGATCGAGGCGATCATCGCGACGACGAAAAGCGGGCGGAAAGGAGCCGTCGTGGGTTCGGTGGGCACGTTCTTGCGAACGCGCTGGATGTAGGTAACGTCGTCGTAACGTTTCTGCATCTCAGCTTGGGAGATCTCTTCTGGCGTAAGCATAATCGGTTATCTCCCTAGCATCAGGAATGGAACAGTCCGTAGAGGATATTGGGCGCGACGACCGCGAGGACGACCGCGACGATGACGGCGACCGCGACCGCGCCTAAAACGATGAATCTGAACATCGGGGCCTTAGGCTTGCTGACGCTTGCGGTTTGGGCAAGCGGCGCAAGGCTTGCCTTATTGGAGAGCTGGTCCTCGGGGCTCACGTAATCGTCTTCGCCGTCGGCTTCGAAGGTGTCGCCGCCATCGTCTTCCTCATCGGAGACGATCGGCGCTTCGGCTTTCGGGGCGGCGCTAGATTCGCTCGACGCGACCGGGGTTTCTTCGCCGGTCGAGACGTGCATGTTGATCTGCTCGCCTTCGGGATCGACCATCTCGATGGTGGCCTGGACGTCTTTGACTTCGAAGGGGGCTTTGCCGGTGGTCTTGGCAAAGCTAGAGGAGCCGTTGAGGCTCGTTAGGGCGAAGTTGAAGCCCGCGACCTCTTCGTCGAGGGGGATCGGGAAGTCGTAATCGACCGAGGCGTGCTTCTCAAGCTCAAGCCCGGTCAGCTTGACCGCGAACTTGTTGAGCGGGTTCTTGTCGGCGTCGTAGGTGCGGATGACGAAAACCGCAGAACGGGCCTGGACATTGCCGTAATTGGTGAGGCGGAGGAAGCCATACCTTCCGCCCTGCCCGCGATAGATGTCGCAGGTGACGATCTGAAGTCCTTCGCGCCGGACTTCGAAAGCGATGCGCTTCTCAAATTTGACGAGTGCCATAAATCAGTTGCCCCCTTTCTCGCCTTTGCCGCGGAAAAGGAACATCGGCAAAGCATAGAGCCCCGCTCCGAGAACGAAGGCCAGCAATATACCTAAGATCGCGTACATCGGCGCGTAGGTCAGGAATCCGAACATGAAGTAGACGAAGCCCGGGAGCTCGCCGGCCATATGCCAGGAGTGGCTCGCCGTGACCTCGAAGGCGTTCGCGAAGCAGACGAGCGTCGCGATCGCGAGCACGCCGATTATCGCGGCGTTGCCGATGATCTTGCCGACGGTGTAGCCCGAATACATCCTCTTCTGGGCCTTGGAGGGGGCGCCTTCGACGAGCTCGACGTAGGCGGCCTCGACCTTGCCCTTGAAGACGACCTTCATGCCGGAGAGGCCGTTGAAGCGATGCATCGTGGCCTTGCCCCTCTTGTCGTTTCTGAAGGGGACGACCACCACCGTTCTCTTGTCGTCGACGTTGCGGGAGCGGATGTAGAGGACCGAGTTGCCGTTCTCGTCGACGATGCCGCAGTGCTCGAGGTTATCGGCGATCGAGGGGTCGTCCTGCGCGAAGCCGATGTTCGGTTTCTCGCAGTAGACGCGGGGTTTGCTGAAGACGAATAGGGTGAGCAGGATCGCGGCGACGGCGGCTATCGCGCCGAGGGCGATCCAGACGATGAACATGATATTGTAAGGCAGCATGGGTTAGTCCTCCTTCTGGATTTCGTGGGTGGATAAGGGATGGGTCTCGTAATCTTCTAGCGGCATGATCTCGATCATCTTGCCGAGCTCCGGCGTCTTCTTGCCGCGCTTGCGCTCAGCGTAGGAGACGACGTAGGCCTGCGGGGTGTAGCGGTCGAAGAGCATGGCGTTCATCCCAAACGTCACCGAATGGGCGACCTGGCCTCCGAAGAAGAGGAAGATGAAACCTGCGACGATGTAGAGGGCGAGTCGCGCAACCGCGAAAGCCAAGACGGTCTCGGGGTTTCCGTATCCCATCATGAGGAAGATGTAGGCCGCGACCGGGTAAGGCGCGATCATCAAGACCACGAGCAGGAAGTTCACGATGACGAGGCAGGTGATGCCCGCGCCGTTTTCTCGCGCGGCCCTAAATCCGTTATAGGCGATGTCGCCCATGCCGAGCGCCTTGTTGGCGGCGGCGACGTGGAGGCCGGCCTGGTAGATCGAGAACATCGGGACCATCACCGCGAGGTAGAGGACCCCGAGGATCACGCACACCAATACGAAGTAGATGGTGGCGACCACAGGGCTTGGGAACATCCCCATGAAGGCGATGTATATCCCATATAGGGCCCCGCCGATGAGCGCGGTCCAGGAAAGCATCGCAAGCCGCATCACGACGGCGAATAGGTAGGCGCCGAAATAGCTCCTCGTATCCTCGACGCCGTCGAAGCTTTTGGCGATGTTGGCGTCCCCGGTCTCATGGAGCATCCTCGTAAAAGAAAAATCGCTCTGGGCGAACAGGGGACGGAAAATCGCGAAGGGGAAGGTCAATAGACGGACCAGTAGCAGCAAGGAGCCGGCGATGCGCCGGCCCACGTTGCCTTTGTAATAATCGCGGGCCAAGGAGAAACCTCGGCCCACGTAAGAAATCGCAGCAGATTTATTTGCCATAGAAGCACCTCGTGGATGTTGTTATGTCGAAAGGGAACCTGAGGGATCAGGCCTTCACGAATTCGGAAGCGTTGTAGGACGGCATGCCATCGCGGGCGCGGTGGGTGCAGTTCAGGTCGACGTCGAAGCGGACCTGCGGGAAGGTGGGATCCACTTCTCCCGTCACCTCGTAGTCGAGGTTGATGATGCCGTTGGCGTCGATCGAGATCGCGCCGAGGCCGGAGGTGTTGTATTGGATGCGGAAGGCGAGATTGAACTCCTCGAGGGTGTTCATCGCCTGCTCGGTGATGGTCGCGCGGTAGGCGGCGATCGCATCGGCCCTCATGCCCTCGGGCACCTGCATGGCGTCGGACATGGTGTAGTTATAGACTAGCGGCGCGACGTAAAGGGCGACCATCTCGTCGCGGTTGACCTTGAATTCGAGGTAGTCGTAGCCGTTCTCGGAGCCGAATTTGGCATAGGCGAGGCCGTATTCGTCGACGTAGCTCGAATCGAGCTCGAAGTTCAAGCCATCGAGCAATCCGTCGATGAACACCTTCTGCGGGGTGCCTTCGGCGACGGGCTCGCCGTCGATCTTGACGTCGTCGAGCTTGGCGTCGGTGTAATCGAAATAGAGATCCCCTTTGTCGAGCCAGGTCTGGACCGAGGCTTCGTTGATGTCGGCTTCGAAGTTGTCGCCGGTGTAGACGTAGAACTTGGTTGCCGATCCGGAGATATAGGCGGACAGGTTGCGTAGCGCAGAGCCGGTGAAGAGATTCACGAAGGCGATCGGGAGGTCGCTCACGGTGAGCTCGGCCTTGAGGCCTTCGATCTCCACTGCCTCGAGGACGTTTCCTTCGTCATCGAGGTGCGAGAAATCGATGCTGCCCTCGATTCCGAGGCCGCTATAGTCTTTGGCGGCTTCGACGGTGTAGGCGGCTTTGAATTCCTCGGCGCTGCGGGTAACCTGCTGAGATGTTGGATCGCTGTTGCAGGCGCAAAGTGAAACCGATGCGGCAGCAAGGACCAACGCTGATATTTTCTTCATGTTTGTTACCCCCCATAATTGGCACACATTAAAATGTGCCTTGATTTGGTTTGCATTATTATTTGCCATTTTCTATTAAATAGAAATAGTTTAATTGCTTGCGGTGTCAGTTATTGGGACTTTTTCGCAAAAAACAGGACATTTT
>JAILKX010000211.1 GCA_024693415.1 Bacilli bacterium | reverse complement strand
AATGGCTCAAACTTCGGCACCCACCCGCAAAATGTCATTCGTGGCATGATTTACTACCGCGATGAGAAGGGTTGGCATTTCCCGTATCTTTACAATTTGATTGACGAATATCGCCATCTTGGTAAATATAACGATGGCTATGCGTACAACATGATGTTCGTCGGACCGGGCTGGCTCAACAAGATGGGCCGCTGGGAAGCGCCTTACGAATTGCTCCGCCAGTCCTATGAGGATGGCATGAAGTATTACGGCGACCTCAAGAAACAGGGGAAACTCGTTGATTTGACCATGTCCGAGTTCGCCGACTACTATCGCGAGAAGCATCCGGATTACAACACTCCAGAATGCGCTCTTTGGAAAGACATCCTCTACGGCTCCAACAAAGAGCAGTTCTGGTATGCCGACCCCTATATGCGCACCTGCCTCGACTTCAACCAGGGTGGCGCGATGATCGACCTTCGCCCCTATGCCGCCCGCATCCCGTTTGAAGTCGGCATCGGCACCGATCACGTCTATGACGCGACCTATCCTTACCTTATTCAGGCTAACTACAGGGCCGGCTATTTCACCCACTATGCCGGCGCTGGCACCGTCAAGTCCTGCAAAGTCACCTATAACGGCGAGTCCGTCGACCTTTGCTTGACCCGCACCAAGGCCAAATTCAGCAAGACCGAGAGGGGCGTGTCTTTGACCACGAAGCCCGTGAGCATTGAGCTCGCCGGCGAAGAGATCGTCATCGAATCGACCTATACCTTCCTTCGCGGAAAGGGAACCCTTGAGATCTGCAGGAAGCTCCTGAAGGCCCCCAAAGGCGAAGTCACCTTTGAGGAATACATCACTGCCGCCTATGGCAACAACGAGTACCAGCAGGATATGTCGACCGTAAAGCTCAGGGTCGACGACAAGGAGATGGCCTACGATTACAAGGGCAAGAAGATCGCGGTCGAACACGCGAAGAAGGCCGAGGTCATCATCCCCGACATCCAAACCAAAGTCACCATGACGGGAGACGCCGACGCGCTCTGCGTCGAAGAGGGCATCGCCTTCTCGCCGATCTTCCGCATTTCCGCCAAGAAAACCATCAAAGAAGGAGAATTCGTCACATGCCTCAATCTAGCAAAGGCAGACTAAATTACCGCTGCCCGTCGTGCTTTATGCGCGACATCGATATGGATATGTTCTTCGATCCTGAGAAGAACGAATTCTATTGCCTCCGCTGCGGTTTCCGCGGCACCGAGGAAGATGTCCTTCGTCTCAACGAACAGGCGCGCTATCGCTACAAACTGATCAATAAGCGCGTCGTCGACTTCGGCGAAGACGATGAGGACATCACCGTCGAAACCTACAAAGGAGATAAGAAGTGATTCTTGGAATCGACTTCTCCAGCTACTACGAGGAAGAGGCGTGCGGCGCCCGCTACTTTGCCGACGGCAAGGAAGTGGACCCGCTCGACCTTTGCCGCGCCGAGGGCGTTACTCTCTCCAGAATCCGCGTCTGGAATCGTCCTTTCGACGATGACGGAAAACCCTATTTAGGGGGGACGTGTGATGAAAATCGGGCCGTTGAGCTTGCCAAACTCAGCAAGAAATACGGCTACGAGATCCTCATGGATTTCCATTACAGCGACTTCTGGGTCGACCCGAACAAGCAGACCATGCCCAAGGATTGGGTGGGCCTAAGCGAAGACGAACTCGTCAAAGCCGTGCGCGAATATACATATAAGGTACTCGCGCATATTAAAAGCGAAGGCGTTGACGTCGCCTATGTTCAGATTGGCAACGAGATCACCCACGGCATGCTTTGGCCGGTCGGAAAACTCGATTATTCGACCAAGCCCGCAAGCAAATATGATGTACTGTGTCGCTTGCTTTCCGCCGGAATCGAAGGCGCGAAGGCTGTATACCCCAACATCAAAATCGTTATCCACCTTGAGCAAAGCTATGCTCAGGATGTCTATCGCGAGTACTTCGACCATTTGGTGAAGTACGGTGTTCAGTTCGACATCATCGGAATGTCCTATTACCCGTTCTGGCACGGTGATTTCGGCCCATTGTTCGAGAACGTCGACATGTGCAAGGCGCGCTATGGCAAGCAGATCATGATCGCCGAAGTCGGGTATGCTTGGACCATTGAGGATTATCTGCCCGATGCCGATGATTCCCACATGGTGATCGGGAATGGCGCCAACGGCACGGCCAGAACCCCTTACCCCTATACCAAAGAAGGCCAGAAGCAGTTCGTCGAGGCGCTTGTCCGCACCGCGAAAGAGCACGACCTCTTTGCCATCTGCTATTGGGAGCCGTTCTGGATCCCAATGGGCGGAAAGATCTGCTGGACCTCCAAAGAGGGGCAGAAATACATCCACGAGGAGGCTAAGTCGATCCGCAACGAGTGGGCGAACCAGTGCCTCTTCGATTACGACGGCAATGCCTTGCCCGCGCTGTTTGCCTTTACCGTTAAGGAGTGATTGAATTGTCGAGAGGGATGATAATTCATAATTGGCTGATGCTGATTGTCGGATCGCTGTTTTTTGTGGCGGCGGCCGTGAGTATCGCCTTTTGCTTCATCCACTGCGTGCAGGCCAACGAGTGGGGGGACGAAATCCTCGCCATCGTTTATGGTTTCCTTCATCTCATCATTGTCTTCGCCGGCGCCATGTTTGTGATCAGGATGATGATGAAAAAGAAATCGATGATCATGAGAAC
>JAILKX010000199.1 GCA_024693415.1 Bacilli bacterium | reverse complement strand
TTTGACGGCGCTGATTTCCTCGACCATGAGCTCGACGATGTTGTCGCGGGAGGAGAGCAAGCGGTTGTACTCGGCGATGTTGGCCTCGAGGGTCGCTTTCTCGGCGAGGAGCTTGTCCTGCTCCATGCCCTGCAAGCGGCGGAGGGTCATGGAAAGGATCGCGTCGCACTGGGGCTGGCTGAGGCCAAACCTTTCGAACAGGCGGGCGGAGGACTCGGCATCGTCTTTGGAATCGCGGATGATGTGGATGACCTCATCGATGTTATCGTGGGCAAGGATCAAGCCGTCGACGATGTGGAGGCGGTCGGTGTCGCGCTTGAGCAGGAACTCGGTCCTGCGGGTCAAGACGCGGATCTGGAATTCGATGTAGTCGCGGAGGAGCGCGTCGATCGAGAGGATCTTCGGGGCGCCATCCTCAAGGCAGAGGTTGATGATGCCGAAGTTGGTCTGGAGGGCGGTGTGCTTCAGGAGGTTGTTCGCGACGACCTCGGGGATGCAGTCCCTGCGGACCTCGATGACGATGCGGATGCCCTCTTTGTTGGATTCGTCGCGGACGTCGGTGATGCCGTCGATGACTTTGTCGCGGACCAATTGGGCGATATTGGCGATCATCGCGGCCTTATTCACCTGATAGGGGATCTCGGTGACAACGAGGCTCGACTTGCCGTTATCCATCTCCTCGACGTGGTATTTCGAGCGGATGGTGATGGTGCCGGTGCCGGTCTCATAGGCATCGAGGATGCCCTTGCGGCCCAAAATGGTGCCGCCGGAGGGGAAGTCCGGGCCGGGCAGATAGTTCTGCATGATCTCGAGCGGGGTGAGCTCAGGGTTGCGGGCGACGGCGATGACCGCGTCGATCGCTTCGCGCATGTTGTGCGGGGCCATGTTGGTGGCCATGCCGACCGCGATGCCCTGAGAGCCGTTCACGAGAAGGTTCGGGAAGCGGCAAGGCAAAACCTCAGGCTCGACCTCGGTGCCGTCGTAGTTCGCGACGAAATCGACGGTGTTGCAGTTGATGTCGCGGACCAATTCGAGCGAGAGCTTATTCATTCTCGCCTCGGTGTAACGCATAGCGGCGGCTTCGTCGCCGTCGATGTCACCGAAGTTGCCATGGCCGTCGACGAGGGGGTAACGGAGGGAGAACGGCTGGGCCAAACGGACCAGGGTTCCATAAAGCGCGGCGTCGCCGTGGGGGTGGTATTTACCCATGACGTCGCCGACGATGCGGGCGCATTTCTTATAGGGTTTGTTCGGCTGCATGCCGGATTCGTTCATGCCGAAGATGATGCGGCGCTGAACGGGTTTGAAGCCATCGCGGACGTCGGGGATGGCGCGCGAGACGATGACGGACATCGAATAGTCGAGGAACGCCGTCTTGACTTCGGAGGCGACGTCGCGGTCGATTAGGCCGGGGATGATGCCGGAGACGGCAGCCTCATGGCCAAACATCGCTTCGTCGGATTGCGCGCCCTCGCGGGACATCTTGATGGGGGCGGAACCGGAGGATTCTTCTTCGGGTTCTTCGTTTTCGACCTCAGGCTCTTGGCCTTCGGGGATTTTCTTTTCGTCGTTATCCATAATGTAGAGTCCTCCTTAATTAGATGTCGAGGTTCTTGACGAACTTCGCGTTCTGGACGATGTACTCGCGGCGCGGGGCAACCTCATCGCCCATGAGGTCGGCGAAGGCCTTTTCGGCTTCGGCGGCATCGTCGACGGTGATGCGGATCATCTTGCGGGCCGCGGGATCCATGGTGGTTTCCCAAAGCTGCTGGGCGTCCATTTCGCCTAGACCTTTGTAACGCTGGAAGGGGTAGCCAGCCTTGAGGCCGA
Source organism: Bacilli bacterium (assembly GCA_024693415.1). The sequence goes on along the minus strand of JAILKX010000199.1, from coordinate 3,172 downwards.
GCTGCTTCTTGAGCACTTCGAGCTGCGCGTCGTTATAGGCGTAGTAGGCGCTGCCTTTGTAATCGATCTTGTATAGCGGCGGCTGGGCGATGAAGACGTGGCCTTCGTCGAGCAGCGGGCGCATGAAGCGGTAGAAGAAGGTGAGGAGCAGGATGCGGATGTGGTCGCCGTCGACGTCAGCATCGGTCATGATGACGATCTTGTTGTAGCGGATCTTGCTCACGTCGAAGTTGTCGCGGATGCCGGCGCCGATCGCGGTGATCATGTTGCCGATTTCGGCGTTGGCCCAGATCCTGTCTTCGCGGGCTTTCTCGACGTTCAGGATTTTGCCGCGGAGCGGGAGGATCGCCTGGGTCTTCCTGTCGCGACCGTTTTTGGCGGAGCCGCCGGCGGAGTTACCCTCGACGATGTAGAGCTCGCAGATCTCGGGATCCTTGGAGGAGCAATCGGCAAGCTTGCCGGGCAAAGTGGTGATTTCCAGCGCGGATTTGCGGATTTTTTCGCGGGCGACGCGGGCGGCGTCACGCGCTTTGGAGGCGAGCTGGATCTTCTCGATGATGCCCCTGGCGGCCGCCGGGTTCTCAAGGAGCCACTGGCTTAAGCCATCGCCGACGACGGTCGAGACGATCTTGCGGACCTCGGAATTTCCGAGCTTGGTCTTGGTCTGGCCTTCGTACTGCGGGTTCGGGTGCTTGACGGAAATGACGCAGGTCAAGCCTTCGCGGCAGTCTTCGGAGGAGAAGTTCTTCTCGTCTTCCTTGAGGAGCTTGAACTTCCTGGCGTAGTCGTTGAGGATGCGGTTGAGCGCGAGGTTCAAACCCTCGACGTGGGTGCCGCCCTCGCGGGTGGAGATGTTGTTGCAGAAGGAGTAGATGCCGTTGGAGTCATAGGAGTCGGTCCACTGGAGCGCGACTTCGGCATAGATCCTCTCTTTGGTTTCGCCGTCGGCGAGGGTGACCTCTTCGGCGCCTTGGCAATAGACCGGGTCATGGTTGACCGGGACTTTGTTGGAGTCGATGTAGGTGACGTACTCGCGGATGCCGCCGTCGTACTCAAAGGAATCGGAAACGGGCGCCTCGCCGCGGAGGTCGGTCAAGGTGACGCGGATGCCGCCATTGAGGAAGGCCATCTGGCGGAGGTGGCTCTTGATGGTGTCGTAGTTATAGACGGTGGTCTCGGTGAAGATGGTCGGGTCCGGTTTGAAGGTGACGGTGGTTCCGCGCTCATCGGAATCGCCGATCCTCTGCAGGTGGCCTACCGGGTGTCCGCCGTTTTCGAAGCGGAGGAAGAACTTCCCGCCATCGCGGCAGACGGTGACTTCCATCCATTCGGAAAGCGCGTTGACGACCGAAGCGCCGACGCCGTGCAGACCGCCGGATACCTTATATCCGCCGTCGCCGCCGAATTTTCCGCCGGCATGGAGGATCGTGTAGACGGTCTCAACGCCGGAGAGCCCGGATTTCGCGACGGTATCGACCGGGACGCCACGGCCGTCATCCTTGACGGTGATGATGTCGCCCTTATCGATTATGACTTCGATGTGCTTGCAGTAGCCGGCGAGCGCCTCGTCGATCGAGTTGTCGACGATTTCCCACACGAGGTGGTGCAAACCCGCGGCCGCGGTGGTCGCGATATACATGCCGGGGCGCTTCCTGACGGCCTCGAGTCCTTCGAGAACCTGGATGTCGCTTCCGCTGTAATCCTCTTTGGCCTTCTCCATGGCCTTTTCATCGGTTACGTCTTCTTTGACGTAGGTAAAACGGTCTTCCTCGCGAATCTGGTTAACCGTTTCGTTGGTGTCATCAACCATATCATTTCCTCCTGATGGCATTATTCTCGGCGACGTCGATGATCGACGCGCCCTCGATTTCTAGTTTGGTCGCGGTCACGAAGACCTGACCGAGCCCCCTCAATAGTCCGATGAGGCTTTCGACCCTCGATGGGTCAAGTTCGCTCGTCACGTCGTCGAGGACGCAGATCGGCATCTTGTCCTCTTCTTCGACGAGCAGGCAGGGCGCTAATTTAAGCGCTAGGACCGCCATGCGGTTCTCGCCTTGGCTCCCCCTGGTCGCGATGTCCTTCCCGTTCATTTTGAGCGAGAAGTCCTCGCGGTGAGGTCCGACGGAGGTCGATTTGTGGTATAAATCGCTCTCCAAGGCGTCTAGGAAGGCTTTCTCGGCCCGCCCCTTGAACTCCTCGTCCCCTTTGGCGAACGGCCTGTAAATGAGCTCGCAGGACGTTTTCTCGCCCCTCAGTTTGGAGAGGAGGTCGGGGAGGACGGAATTCAGCGATGCCACATACATCATCCGATACCGCACGAGCGGCTCCGATGTGGCGACCATCTGGGACGTCAGGGCATCGATGACGTTCCGGTCGGGCGAATAGGCTTTGAGGGCGGCGTTGCGTTCCTTGAGCAGCCTGTTGTACCTCGAGATCAAGGAGAAGTAGTCGCTTGATTTCTTGGACAGCGAGACGTCGAGGAACGTCCTCCTTTCGCCGGGGCTACCGACAAAGAGGGGAACGTCGCTAGGGGAGAAGGAGATGACGTTGGTCACCCTTGAGAGCTCGCTGAGCCTCCTCACGGGTTTTCCGTTGAGCGTGATCTTCTTGCTCTGCCGTCCGATCTCGATTCCGATTCGGCGGCTGAGCCTTCCCTCTTTGACGTCAGCCTCTATGAAGGCGTTCGGGGTTCCGTCCTTGAGGAGCAGCCCATCGTCTTTGGAGCGCCAGGAGCGCGCCAAGGAGATGTAGTGGATCGCTTCGGCGAGATTCGTCTTCCCCGCGGCGTTGTCGCCGAGGATCAGGTTGAGTCCGCCGTCGAAGTCGATCTCGAGGCTCCCGTAACTTCGGAAATCCTTCAATCGCAGGTGGGTCAGGATCATTGGGCGATCTCGAAGGTGCCCTCATCCAGGGCGATGACGTCCCCCGCGCGGAGCTTGCGCCCCCTGCGGTTTTCATCTTCCCCGTTCACGAGGACCTTCCGGGTCGCGAGGTAATACTTTGCCTCGCCGCCCTGATCGATGATCCGCGCGAACTTAAGGAATTGCCCTAGGGTGATGTACTCACCGGTGATTTTGATTGTCTTTGAGCCGTTCATAAAAAAGTGCTTTTCGCCTCTGAAATAGTTTACTACATAGTAGTAAATTTTGGTAGCCCTTTTCGCGCGCGAATT
>JAILKX010000198.1 GCA_024693415.1 Bacilli bacterium | reverse complement strand
CAAATGGCGAGAAGATCATCGACGTCAAGAAGAGCGTCCGCCATGAGAAATATGAGGAACTAGGCGCGACCGCGTTCTGCGAGAACGCCAGGGCTTATCTCAAGATTCAAGACGGCTGCGACAATTTCTGCTCATATTGCTTCATTCCCCAACTCCGCGGCAATTCCCGTTCCCGCGAACCGCGCGATGTGGTGGAGGAAGCGGTGCGCCTCGTCGAGAAAGGCTATAAGGAAATCGTCATCACCGGTATCCATATCGGCGCCTATGGCAAGGATTTGGGTGACGGTTCCTATCGCCTCGCCTCTCTGCTTGAGAGCATCCTGACCAAGTGCCCGAGCCTTTATCGCCTGCGCATCTCTTCGATAGAAGAAAGCGAGATCGATGACGAATTCCTTCGACTGCTCGGGCGTTATCCCGCGATCGTCGACCATCTCCATATCCCGCTTCAAAGCGGGTCGAAGGCGGTCCTCGCCTCAATGAAGAGGCATTACGACACGGATGCTTTCCTCAATAAACTGAGCGCGATACGCGCAATTAGGCCCGACATCGCCATCACGACCGACGTCATCGCCGGATATCCTGGCGAGACGGATGAGCAGTGGGAGGAGACCAAGGAGTTCTGCCATAAGGCCGACTTCGCCGAGATCCACGTGTTCCCGTTCTCCTCGCGCCCAGGCACATATGCCGCGACCCTAAAGGATACGGACCCGCAGGTCAAAAAAGCACGCGTGCACGAGCTTCTTGAGATATCCAAGCAGCACCGCGCCGCCTACGAGAAACGGTTCTATGGGCAAACCTTAGAAGTCCTCTTCGAAGAGTATTCCGAAAAGGAGCAGGCGGCCTATGGCCACACCTCGAATTACCTGCTCGTGAAGATACCGTGCAACGCGCCCATGCATGGATGCGTGCGAAAAATTCTATATGACGATAAGACAGCGTCTGACTAATTAGGAAATTTTTTGACATTGTATCAGTTTTTCGTTTGACTAAGCGGTCGAACCTTCTATAATAGCCCACGGAAAAAGAAGGAGATCGTAAAATGGCAGTCCCTCAGAGAAGAATCAGCAAGACCAGGAAAAGGCTTCGCCGCTCGCACTTCAAGCTCGAAGTCGTCGGCCTCGTCGCTTGCCCCAAGTGCGGTGAGATGATCCGCGCCCATCACGTTTGCCCCAAATGCGGCTACTACGATGGCAAGCAGGTCCTCAACGTCAAGAAGAAAGACGAAGAATAAAAATTCGAAATGCCTCGCACTGCGGGGCATTTTTGTTTTAAGATTTTCTTAAGAAAAGGAATAGACCCATGGAATTCAACAAACTATTCGACCACACCCTCCTCAAACCGGAGGCAACGACCGCCCAGGTCAAGAAAATCTGCGATGAGGCGAAGGAATTCGACTTCGCAAGCGTCTGCGTGAACCCCGATTATGTCGCGTTCGTCGCCAATGAACTCAAAGGGACCACGGTCAACGTCTGCACCGTCATCGGCTTCCCGCTAGGCTCCAACATCCCCGAGGTCAAGGCCTATGAGGCCGAGAAAGCGGTGGAGCAGGGCGCGACCGAGATCGACATGGTCCTCAACGTCTCCAAGGTCAAGGAAGGCGACTACGACTATGTCGCCAAGGAGATCGCCTTGGTCAAGGCAGCCTGCCACGGCAAGCTCCTGAAAGTCATCCTCGAGACCTGCCTCCTCACCCCCGAAGAGATCAAAAAAGCTTCGGAGGCGTCGGAGAAAGGCGGCGCTGACTACGTCAAGACCTCGACCGGCTTCAACAAGGGCGGCGCGACCGTCGAAGCGGTCAGGATCATGCGCGAGACCGTCGGGGATCGCCTCGGCGTCAAAGCAAGCGGCGGCATCCACACCAAAGCGGAAGCCTGCGCGATGGTCGAAGCCGGAGCAAGCCGCCTCGGATGCTCGGCAAGCGTCGCGATCATGAACGAGAAATAAGCCAAAGCCCAAATGCCCTCATCCATCGCGGTGGGGGCGTTTTCTTTTTGCCTATAGTGGGCGCGGGGTCGGGGGTTTCGCCACAAAAGGAGGAATTCGCAAAAAATCTTTGCAATCTCGCATGCGTGAGAGTATTCTTTCTACGTTGTCAGGAAGGTAGGTGAAACAGCAATGGCAGTCAAAACCGTCGTCCGCGAGGGCGAAAGCATCGACGAAGCGCTCCGCAGGTTCAAGCGTGGCGTCAACAAGTCCGGCATCCTTCTTGAGACCCGCAAAAGGGAGGCTTACCTCAAGCCCGCTCTGATGCGCAAAATGAAGCAGAAATTCGCTCGCAGGAAGAAATTCTAATCCGCGTCCGAATCGAACCGCCCCGCCTCGTGCGGGGTTTTTCTTCGCTTTTTCCGAAAAAAATAGTTTCGACTGCATCGGCACTTTGAAAAAAGTTGAATTTTTTTGTGTCACTTTTGGCGTTTCCCCTCCAATCAATTAGGTGAGGAGGAAAAATTCCCATGATCTACCAAGCACAGAAAAAAGGATGCGGCTTCGCCTGCGTCAAAATGGCATTGAACATCGTCTCGGGGCGCACGGATTTCGCCTATGCCCCGGAAAGGATTATCGACGGGGCGGCCCCGAACTTCGGCGAGCTCGTCGAATACGCCCGCGAATACGGGCTCGTGCTCGGCGCGTACCGCGTCGAGGACCCGATGCTGCTCATCGATAACATCGAATACCCGCTTTTGCTAAGCGTGGTGGAGGACGGCCTCCGGCACATGGTCCTCCTCGAAAGCGCGACCAAGAAGAAGTTCATAATCCTCGATCCCGCCCGCGGGAAAAGAGTCATGAAAAAAGAAGACCTGGCGCGGATTTTCGAGGGAAAATACCTCGCGGTGGAGCGCTACGAGAACATCGCTCCCAAGTTCCATAAGGTGCGTCCTTTGAAGGCGAGCGAATCCGCCTTCATGGTCGCTTTCTCATTGTTTCCGATAGCCGCCCTGGCGATAGGACTGCTCTTCCTTGGCGCCGGTGGCGAGAATTTCCCCATCTCCCTCCTATGCTTCTCGTTGGCTCTGCTAGGCATGGCGGCCAGCAGGGCCTTTGCCGCGAGACAGCTCAAGAGGTTCGATGGGCGCTATCTGAAAAAGGTGGACGACCCGCGCTCCCTGGCGAGGGAGGAGCGGTTCGTGCATTACCACCTTTACAAGGCCGCGGCGCTTTCGTCTTTGTCCCGCCTCGTCACCTCGGTTTTCGAGGTGGCAGCGGCCTTGATTCTGTTCGGTATCCGCGATGGGGTCTTATCTTTGAGCCTCTGTTGCGGTTTGCTCCTGGTCGTGCTCGATTACCTGCTAGAGGGCGACAAGGAGAAGCGTATGAAAGGCGAAGTGGAGCGCCTCGAGCATGGTTTTCTCCACGGAGCGCTCGACGCGGAGAGGAGGAGGGAGACCCTCGACCAGCTCTCATCCGCCTCCAGCAGGTATGGACGCAGCCTCATCGTCCGCGACGTGATGATCCTGATAGGTGCCCTCTCCCTGTCGGCGGTCTTCATGGCGGCATTCGGCGGCGACATAAGCCTCGAGCGCTTCCTCCTATATTCCTTGGCCACCGGCGCCTTGATGCAGCAGGGGAGCCAGGCGCTTCGCGACTTCGACCTCTATGAGGACAAGAAGCGCGAAGAGCCCTTCTTCATCCTCCATTTCTGCCGCGAGCTGCCGCAAAAAGACGCGGCCTAGCCGCGCTTCGACGAATTTTCCTCCTATCGGCGACGCAGTATGATAAAATCATACGCGCCAATGGAACTGGAATTCGAAAATAGGCTGGATCCCCAATACGATTCACTCGAAGGCGAGTATCGCCTCATCATGGAGGTCGCTTTCCGCGAACTCAATGTCAAGGAGAACTACGAGGTCGACGTGAGCCTCGTCGACGACCCGACGATCCACGAGATCAACCGCGATTACCGCGGCGTCGACCGCATCACCGACGTCATCTCCTTCGCCTTCCTCGACGATGAGAGCGAAGTGGGGAAGATCGTGGGCGACGCCCCGCGCCTCTTAGGCGAGATATTCGTCTGCGTCCCGCAGGCGCTCCGCCAAGCGAAGGAGATCGGCAACACCGATGAGCGCGAGCTATCGTTCCTATTCTGCCATGGCCTATTGCATCTTCTTGGCTACGACCACATGACCAAGGAAGATGAGGATATCATGTTCCCGCTTCAGGAAAAAATCCTCGAAGCGGTCAAAAAAGAAAGAGATAGCCGAGCCAATTGAGGAATCGGAGGAAAATACGATGACCAAGAACGAACTGATTCAGACCGCGATCGAAGCCCGCGACAGGAGCTATTCGCCCTATAGCCGCTTCGCCGTCGGCGCCGCGCTTCTTTGCGAAGACGGGACCGTCTACCTCGGCGCCAACGTCGAGAACGCCTCCTATCCCCTTTGCATGTGCGCCGAGCGCAACGCGCTTTACAACGCCCTCATGAACGGGCGCTCGACCGACGAATTCGTCGGACTCGCGATCGTCGCCGACACCGAGGGGCCTTGCTCGCCCTGCGGCGCCTGCCGCCAGGTCTTAAGCGAGCTATTCCCCGCTGACGCCCCGATCTACCTCGCCAACCTCAAAGGCGATGAGAAAACGACCACCGTGTCGGAGCTTTTGCCCTTCGCCTTCGACGGAGGTGACCTATGAAGGTAGGCTTCGTCGCGATTTTGGGCCGCCCAAACGTCGGCAAGAGCACCTTGCTCAACGCGATGCTTTCCAAGAAGGTGAGCATCGTCACCCCGAAGGCTCAGACCACTAGGGACGCCATTAGCGGCGTCCTCACCCAGAAGGACCTGCAGATCGTCTTCGTCGACACCCCGGGCATCTTCTATGGACAGGAGAAGCTCTATGGGGTCATGAAGCGGACCGCTTTTGAGTCGAGCAGGGGGGTCGATGCCGTCTTGTACCTCATCGACGCTTCCGTGAAAAGCCTCGACGACGACTTGAAAATCTTCGGGTCCATCAAATCCGATGCGCCCCGTTTCTTCGTGCTCAATAAGATCGATCTGATCCGCCCGGAGCGCGGGCTTGAGATCAAGGAAGCGCTGAAGGAAGCCTTCCCCGAGGTCCCGGTCATCGAGGCGAGTTTGCTCGAGAATTATGGCATCCGCGAGATCAAAGACGCGGTCATTCCCCTTCTTCAAGAGGGTGAGCCGTTCTATCCTGACGACGTATTGACCGACAAAGACGAATCCTACCAGGCGAAGGAGGTCATCCGCGAGAAGATGCTCCATTTCCTGCGCGAGGAGGTCCCGCATCAGGCGGCGGTCAAGATCGATTCGATATCCGAGAAGGATGGCCACCTGAAGATCAAAGGCCGCATCATCGTCGAGAAGAAGGCCCACAAGGCCATCGTCATCGGCAAAGGCGGCGAGATGATCAAGAAAATCTCGATGGCGTCTAGAAAAGAACTGGAAAGAATGTGGCACGTCGGCATCTCTTCGCTGCAGCTTGAGGTCGAAGAGATCCCGGGCTGGCGCGACGACTTGAGGAAGCTTGGCGACCTTGGCTATGGCGTGGAATAGCGGCGAGAAGATAAAGAAGCGGGGGATCGTCCTCAGGAACGTCCCCACGAAAGGCAACGACGCCATGATCACCGCCCTCGGCGATGGCGGCGTCTTTTCCTTCTACGCGAGGGGCGTGCGCAAGCTGCCCTCTAAAAACGGCTCTGGCTGCACGGAACTTTGCCTAGGGTCATTTATACTGACCGAGTCGCAAAACGGCCCTACGAGCCTCGTAGAGGCCTCTCCGGAGGCATTGCTGTACTCCGACAAGTCGCTCGAGTCGTCGATCTGCGCCTCTTTGCTCGCCGAAGCGGCCTTGAAGCTCTTCTCGGAACCGGGCGAAGAGCCGAGCGTCGACCTCTTCATGTGGCTCGAGGCGAGCCTTAGGGCCATCAAGGATTCCGACAACCCTTTGGCCTACGCCTTCATCGGCTTCTGCAAACTATTGGTCTACGCGGGGATCGGCTTGGATGTGGGGGAGTGCGTCCTCTGCGGCAAAAAAACCGACATCGTCGGCGTTTCCTATGCCGATGGCGGGTTCGTGTGCCGCGACTGCGCCGCCGAGCTCGGCATCGAGAAGAGCCCGGTCGTCCAGCTCAAGATGCTGCGCTTTGCCTTCCGCTGCGCCATAAGTGACCTGCCGAAGGCCCAATTTGCGCCCTCGGATTCGATCGCGTTGCTCATCGCTTTAGCGGACTACCTGAGCGAGCAGACCGGAATAAACTTGTCCGGTATGAAATTGCTCAGAACGATATAAGTACACTTATTTAAGGTTGAATAAGTTTGAAATCCGATTAAAATTACCGCCGTTGCGGAATTTTTTGAATAAATCAAACAACACACATTCAGG
>JAILKX010000195.1 GCA_024693415.1 Bacilli bacterium | reverse complement strand
TTTTTGCTTTGGCAAAGCCCAGGGTCAAGGAATATAACGCGACCCTCACGAATAGTTTCGAGGAGACGAGCGCTTTGACTTTGGCAAACGGCAAGGTCAAAGGCGCCTACACGAGCGACAAGGAAATCGAGGTCTACGCCGGCATCCCCTATGCAAAAGCGCCTGTAGGGGAGCTCCGCTGGAAGGAGCCGCAGGCGGTTGAGGATTGGGAAGGCGTCATGGACTGCACCCATTTCCATGCCAAGTCGATGCAGCCGTATTCGGGCGAGGTCATGGGGTCGCTTGTCGACATCTATGCCCAAAAGGGATGGCATCCCGATTGGTCAAGCGGACAGATTGAGCCGCGCAGCGAAGACTCGCTCTACCTCAATATCTGGCGTCCTGCCAACATCACCGGAGAGCTTCCCGTCTTGGTTTATATCCACGGTGGCTCGCTTACGACCGGCAGCTCGGCCTTCAGCGGATATAACGGCGAGACCATCGCGCGTCAGGGCGTCATCATGATCACCATCACCTACCGTTTAGGCGTATTCGGATATTATGCTCACCCCGCCCTTCAGGCTGAGTCGCCCAATAACACGACCGGCAACTACGGCTTATTGGATCAGATCCAGGCGCTTAAGTGGGTCAATGAGAACGCGAGTTACTTCGGCGGCGATAAGAACAACATCACCATCGCTGGGGAATCCGCGGGTAGCAGTTCCGTTTCGGCAATCTGCGCCTCGCCTTTGTCCGCCGGCTTGTTCAGGAGGGCGATCGGCGAATCGAGTTCGGTCGTCGCGCCATATATCCCGCATACGTTCCGCGAAATGGACGAAGCCCTCGAGACTGGCGAGAAGATCATGAAGGAATTCAATTGCTCCTCGATCGAAGAGCTTCGGGCGATTCCGGCCGAAAAGCTTGTGAACACCGCCTACAGCAATGGCGAGATGACGGTCGACGGATATGCGCTTCCGAAGACCCCGTATGAGATCTATCAGGAAGGCGGGAACCACGAGGAGGCCTTGCTCAATGGCTATAACGTCACCGAAGCGGACGCCTTCGTCGTACCGAAGTTCCTGACCAATCCGACCAACAAATCAAACATCCATGAAAGGCTGGCCCAGTATTTCGATGAGACCGCAGCCAATGAGTTCTGCGAGCTCTACGTCAAAGAGATCGAAGCGGATGCGTTCAGCGTCTTCAACAGGATCATCTCTGAGTTCTGGTTCATGCAGCCGCATCTTGAATGGTCGACGATCGCAAACCAAAACGGGGTAGACGTCTACCGTTATCAGTTCACGAAGGAAAATGGCTATTACGGGACTTATCATTCCGGCGAGATGGTGTATTGCTATGGCAACCTCCATCGCGGACACACCTTCGCTTACGATAAGACCGACTACGACCTATCGGAAATCATGGTGTCCTATTGGTCTAACTTCGCCAAAACCGGAAATCCCAATGGCGATGGCCTGCCGACCTGGGCCGAATGGGATCCCAATAACAACAAACTTCAGGAGCTCGGCTCCAATATTGGCCCGATCGATGAGAGCGGGCTTGGGGCATACGAGGTCCTGAACCGTTACTTCGCCAGAACCGAAGCGGAATAACGAAAAGAGTGAGGACGTGTATTCAAATTCGTCTTCAAATTAATCGATAACGATCGCTTTATGCTCGGGGTTCACAACGCGAACCTCGAGCTTTTTCTTTGCATCCACATGGACGCGGATTTCGTCTTTGCCGCATTCGACGCGGAAGCGGGCGATCTCGTGGTTGCCGTCCTTAAGTGGCGATTCGCCATCGTCTAGAAGGTATTTGGCTTCGAACGTTCCATCCAGCATCGGGTAGACTTCAAAGGTCTGCCCATCATAAATAACCGAGCCCGCCTTGATGAAATAGATGGGTTTGTCATGGACAGAGCAGTGGAGGGTGTGCTTGCCTTCCAGACGTTCGTCGTTATAGAACCAGCCGCCATTATTCTCGGGGAGGTCGATGGTCGCTTCTTCTTTGCCTTCGTCGAAGATTGGGAGGGCGATGATGCTGTCGCCGAAGAAGTAGGCGTCGCTTTCGACGTCGTAATCAGGATACCTAAGGAAAATAGGATAGATGATGGGGCGATTATCGATGGTGGAACGATAGACTTCCTGATAGAGATAGGGGACCAATTTATCACGCAGGGCGAAGAGTTTTTGGACGGTCTCCTTTTCCTCGGGATAGAGCCATGGCATATTCGAGGAGCCATCGGAATTCCAGGAATGCAGAACGAACCTTGGGGTGAAGATGCCGTATTGGATCCAGCGGAGGAAGAGTTCTTTGCTTGGGCGCGGGCCGGCAAAGCCGCCGATGTCCTGACCGAAGTTATACATGCCTGATAAAGACATCGCCATCGCCATCTTGTGGTTGTAGCGGAAATCCTCGAAACTTGTGCGGTTGTCCCCGGTCCAAGTGGAGGCGATTCTCGACGTGCCGACGATCCCGGCTCTTGATACGGCGACCTTACGCTTATCGTCTTTCTGGGCGGCGAGGCTAGCGCGGGTCATGAGGAAGGAGAACAAGGGCCTGATG
>JAILKX010000114.1 GCA_024693415.1 Bacilli bacterium | reverse complement strand
GTCGTCCTCGTCCGCGCCGAAACCTCCCCTGAGGACATCATCGGCATGGTCAACTCCGAAGCCATCCTCACCGCCCGCGGCGGCATGACCTCCCACGCGGCGGTCGTCGCCCGCTCCATGGGCAAGTGCTGCGTCGCCGGTGCCTCCAGCATCGTCGTCAATGAAGAAGCCAAGACCGTCACCGTCGGCGATCGCGTCTTCCACGAAGGCGACGTCCTCTCCGTCAACGGCTCGACCGGTGACGTCTACGAAGGCGCCATCAAGATGGTCCCCGCCGACCTCGGCGGCGACTTCGGTCGCATCATGGGCTGGGCCGACAAGTATCGTCGCCTCAAAGTCCGCGCCAACTGCAACACCCCCGAAGATGCGGAAAATGCCCGCAAGTTCGGCGCCGAAGGCATTGGCCTCTGCCGCACCGAGCGTATGTTCTTCGCTCCCGAGCGCATCCTCAACATGCGTTCGATGATCCTCTCCGATACCCCGGAGCAGAGGGAAGCAGCCCTCGAAAGGATCCGTCCGTTCCTCGCCGATGACTTCTACAAGATGTACAAGGCCAACCCGGATTCCCTCGTCAACATCCGCTTGCTCGATCCCCCGCTACACGAATTCCTCCCGGAAATCGGCGATGAAGCGAACATCAAGGAGATCGCTGAGAAGCTCAACGTCTCCGTCGAGAAGGTCAAGGACCGCATCAACCAGCTCCACCAGGCCAACCCGATGATGGGCTTCCGCGGCGTCCGCCTCTGCGTTGCCTATCCCGAAATCTATGCCGTCCTCGCGAAAGCGATCGTCGAAGCCGCCGTCAAAGCCTCCGCTGAACTCGGCCACGACGTCGAACCCGAGATCATGATCCCGCTCGCCGGCGAGCTTAAGGAACTCAAGTTCGCGAAGAACATCGTCGTCGACGCAGTCGAAAAAGCGATGAAGGCCTGCGGCAAGAAGCTTGTCTACCACGTCGGTACGATGATCGAAGTCCCGCGCGGCGCCCTCCGTGCCGGCGACCTTGCCAAGGAAGCTGAATTCTTCTCCTTCGGCACCAACGACCTCACCCAGCTCACCATGGGCTTCTCCCGTGATGACGTCCCGCAGTTCTTCCCTGCCTACCAGGAAAAGAAGATCTACGAATTCGATCCGTTCCAGACCATCGACTTCGAAGGCGTCGGCGAACTCGTCAAGATCGCGGTTGAGCGTGGCCGTGCCACCAACCCGAACCTCCTCCTCGGCGTCTGCGGCGAAACCGGTGGTGATCCCGCCTCCATCATCTTCTATGATGAGGTTGGCCTCGATTACGTCTCCTGCTCGCCGTTCCGCGTCCCGCTAGCTCGCCTTGCCGCAGCTCAGGCCGCGATTCTCCACGAGAAGAAGTAATTCGATTCGTTAATCACAAAATCGCAGGCAAGGTAACCCCTTGCCTGCTTTTTTATATCCCTGGGCGGCGCCCGAGATAAGCGCGAGCGGTCTGCGGGGTGCCCGCCGCGCCGTAATGCGAATTTGGCCGAATTTAAATATACGTCCTCCATGGATTCATGTTTTTGGAGGACTTCGCGTGTCCTTAATGGGCAAACGAAAAGCGCGGCGATTTGCCGCGCCTCTATTCGTTCTCTCAGATAATGACTTTGGTAGGGAGGACGATGTGCCCGAGCTTCTCGAAGTGGCGGACCGCTTCCCTCATGAGGTGCGGATCGTTCGTAAGTCCGAAGCAGGATGAGCCAGAACCGGTCATCATCGCGACTTTGAAGCCGATTTTCTTGAAATCACTCACGATATCGGTGACGGTGGAGAGCATGCTTTCGGCCGGGGCCATGAGATCATTGCCCATCGCAAGGCTGATTTCGTCCAGGCTATCGTTGGCGAGGCCTTCGATTACCTTATCGGTATCGATGTTCGCGCGGGGGAAATCGTCGCAAATTGCATACACGTCCTTCGTGGATAGCCCTTCTTCAGGCTTCACGATGAGGCAAAGGTAAGGCTTTTTGACCTTGATCGGCTCCATGATTTCGCCGATGCCGGTCACTTTGCTCGGCTTGTTCTTCAGAAAGAAGGGAACGTCAGCCCCAACGGTGGATCCGATTCTGCAAAGCGTTTCTTCGGAAGCGTGGAGATGGAGCAAGGAATTCAAGGCCTTGATGGTGGCCGCAGCGTTGGAGCTACCGCCGCCAAGCCCTGCGGAAAAGGGGATTTCCTTATGGATATCGATGATGAATTCTTCTTTGAAGCCGAACTCTTTCCTCATCGCATCGACCGCTTTTTGGCATAGGTTATGCTTCACGCCGACGAGGCGGAGGTCGTCGCAGGTGATGAACGTCGACCTGCCTCCGCGATTGGTTTCGATAGTCAGGATGTCGTGCAGTTCGATCGGAAGGTTCACCATTTCTAGGTTATGGTATCCGTCGTCTCTCTTTCCTACGACTTTGAGGGAGAGATTGATTTTGGCGTTTGCTTTGCAAATCATAGGTTCTTTAGGAGCCCACTCTGGCTCATTTCCCAATATTGTTGTGGCGCTATCGACTCTGCCCTGGCGTTCTGGGGGATGTGGAATTCCTCAAGAAGCTTTGCCGCGAGATCCCCGTCATGAAGGTAATTCTTCAGGTTGTTGAAGATCGTTTTCCTTCTTTGCAGGAACATCGCCGAGCAGAGGCGATACATCTTCACGGCATCCTCGTTGTGGCGTTCATTGAACTTCAGTTCGATGACCGTCGAATCCACGTGAGGCGCGGGCGCGAAGACGTTGCGAGGTACATTAAATAACTTTCGCGCATCGGAAACAACATCAATGTAAATAGAAAGTGGCGAATAATCTTTCGAGTTCGGTTTGGACAGGATCCTGTCAGCCGCCTC